>JAFGIX010000052.1 GCA_016929395.1 Candidatus Zymogenus saltonus | reverse complement strand
TGTTTTCTCTGTTTTTACAATACTTTGGAAAGATTTGATGTCCATGATTTACCTTATCATGGTGGCAAATCTTTTACAATCACCTTATATTTTTCCCTCCCCCTCTCTTCACTTCCCCTCCCCTTTCGCCCCCACCCCCTTAAGTAAAGACCCGTTATTCCCGCCGCCCCTCCACATTTATCCGGCGGATCGAGCTTGGTCGGGAATAATAACCGGGTAACCGGGCAGCCGGGATGACCAACGACCATGTCTATCTCAGCGAAGGGTACTGGCCGCTGCCGGCAAACCAGGTTACACCCCTCTTCAGGTCGACGATCTTGATCCTGTCGCTGTCCAAGACCCTCGTTACGCTGTTCTTGTTTACCTTGTCGCCCGTCAGGGTTCCTTCATCCTC
Source organism: Candidatus Zymogenus saltonus (assembly GCA_016929395.1). NCBI lineage: Bacteria > Deltaproteobacteria > Candidatus Zymogeniales > Candidatus Zymogenaceae > Candidatus Zymogenus > Candidatus Zymogenus saltonus. Next base: position 78,938 of record JAFGIX010000052.1, on the reverse strand, counting down.
CATATCAAGAAGCATCTTGTTCAGCTCGCTCTTGAGGTCCGCCGGGGTGAACTCCATATCCACTTCCTTATCACCTTCGCCCCCCTTTTTTTTGAAGCTCGGAAGGTCCGTCTTGGACATGTAAAAGTATGCGATTCTATCGTCGTCGGGAGAGATCGAGAGGGAAAATATCGGCCCCCCCTCCATGCAAACCCCCTCGATCGATTCGTCGTCGGGATTTATCTTGAATATCCTGCCTCCCTTGGCGTCGTTGTAGGCAAAGAGCGCCTCGTTGGTTTGGCCCAAGAAGCGGGGGAGGGAAAACCCGAGGGGCGAGGCCTCGGTAGGTTTCTCGGCAAACGAGACCTTCTTTATGACTTTTTTGCTTCCGCCGTCTATCTTCCCGAGGACAAGGCGGCTCTCCCCCTCCCCTTCCTCCGTGAAGAGGACGAACTTGCCGTCTGGGGAGACGTCGAGGTCGACCGCGTCGGCGGTGAACAGCTCCTTTGTCCCGGTTCCGTTTCTCTTTACGGTGTAGATGTCTCCGTCCTTGATATAGACGAGGCCTTCCCCGTCATTGAGCCACATGGGGGAGCGGCCGGACGGAATATCGGATATGGATTCTCCACCCGCCGCCCCGACTATCTTGAGGGATGGATTTTCCGTATCCTCCACAAAGGCTATGGCGTCTCCCTCGGGGGATACCTTAAAGGTTGAGACGTTTACGGCCACATCCTCCGATTTCTTAGTCTCGAGGTCGTAGCGCTTCAGCTTTGAGTAGTTGTCGATGTAATAGAGGGAATCTCCCGAGGGGGCCCAAACGACGAAGGAGCCGTGAACCCGGTTGATCCTGTTTTCACCCTTTATGTCCGAGAGGGAGAGGACCCCGTCATTGATAAAGGCTATCTCAAAATCCTCGGCGGAAATTCCCTCTTCATCGTCCTTTTTTATGAAGATGAAGTAAAAGAGTAAAAACAGCAGGAGGAAAACCATAGTGGTAATGACAAACTGTATTCCTTTGTTGTTGCCGTTGCTCATCTCTCTCTCCTTGATTTAATCGAATTTCTTGTTTAATAATCTACTCGCACCTTTTTGGTTGATCCCCCTTTGACTGATGTGACTTAATATAGCAAAAATCAACCTTTGTATGTTAAAATAGGGGTGTCTGATGGTCTTAATCGCCCGGAGCCGGAGTCAAGATCGAAAGGGCATCATATCATAAAACCTTATATCACCTTTAGGGGTTGAAGTCAACCATGGTAATCCCATCGGAAATAAGCGATAAGATAGGTGAATTCTTCGGGGAAAGGGGCCTCCTCTCCAAGACGCTTGTCGGCTACGAATTCAGGCCCGGGCAGATTGATATGGCCGGGGAGGTCCTTGACGCCCTGGTCGAGGGGCGATACTTGATGGTAGAGGCGGGAACCGGAACGGGAAAGACCCTGGCCTATCTCCTTCCGGCCCTCTTGTCCGGCAGGAGGGTCGTGATCTCGACGGGAACAAAGAACCTTCAGGATCAGATAATAGAAAGCGACGTCCCGATAATCGAGAGGGCATATAAATATGAGAGGAAGATAAAGGCGGTGACGTTAAAGGGGAGGAACAACTACCTATGCCAGAGGCGATATTTTCAGTTCATCCGTCAGGGGACTTTAGGATTCAAGGACGACGCCGGCGCCTTTAAGCTTATCGAGGCCTGGGCGAGGAAGACAAAAACGGGGGACAGGGCCGAGATAGAGGGGCTTCCGGATGACTTCGCCCCGTGGCATGAAATATCGTCTTCCTCGGACAGATGCGTTGGCCAAAGATGTTTTCACTTCGACGACTGCTTTGTGAACCGGATGAGGCGTGAGGCCCAGTCGGCCGATATCGTTGTCGTAAATCACCACCTGTTTCTGGCCGATCTCGAGATCAAGTCTGCGGGGGGGATGGGGGTCATACCCAACTACGAGGCGGCCATATTGGACGAGGCCCACAATCTCGAGAAGGTGTCCACCTCCCACTTCGGAATAACGGTCTCCCCGTTCAGGGTGGAAGAGCTGGTGAGGGACCTCCTAAGCGAGATGGAGGCCGAGGGAATATTCAACAAGGACGTCAACAAGGACGTTCAGGACGCCGCCCGTAAGGTGGGGGAGTCCTCGGACGCCTTTTTCGGGGCGTTGATGAAGAAGAAGGGATTTTCGGCCAAGGAAGAGAACGTTAAGCGGAGGATATTGAAGGGCTTCTTTACCGAGGGGGAGATCGAGAAGGCCGAGGTATTGAGATCGAGGCTTCAGATCCTCGCGGACAGGATGAGGGGCCTCATGGGAGACACCGATTCGGCGACTTCCATCGTCAGGAGGGCCGAGGAGATCTCCGATGCGATTAACTTCATCGTCACTATGCCGGATGACGGCTACGTTTTTGTCTGCGAGCGGCGGGGGAGGGGGGTTTTCTTGAGCGCCTTTCCCCTCGATGTCTCCGGGGAGATGAAGAGACACCTGTTTGATCGTGTTGATACACTAATCTTTACGTCGGCGACCCTCACCGTTTCGGGAAAGTTCGACTTCTTCAAATCGAGCATAGGCCTTGACGGCGAGGCCGGGGAGAAGGTGATCCCGGGCGGTTTTGATACGAAGTCTCAGACCCTCCTCTATGTGCCGCGGGACCTCCCCCCTCCGAACAGCGGGGATTTCGCCGAAGAAGTCTCCAAGGCGGTCGAGGAGATTGTCCAGGCGAGCTCCGGGCGCGCCCTGGTACTCTTTACCAGCATAAAAAACATGAGGGAGGTCCACGAAGAGCTGTCGCCCAGGATCCCCTTTGAGACGCTCCTGCAGGGGGAGGCGCCCAGGCATATCCTCCTCAAGAGGTTTCAGAGGGAGGTTTCATCGGTCCTCTTTGCCACCGCTTCCTTTTGGGAGGGGGTCGATGTCCCGGGGGAGGCGCTTTCCGCCGTCATCATCGACAAGCTTCCCTTCGATTCCCCTGCCGATCCGTTGATCGAGGCGAAGATGGAATATCTCGAGAGGGGCGGGATGAATCCGTTCATGGAGTTTCAGCTGCCGAGGGCGGTCATCTCCCTGAGGCAGGGCATAGGACGTCTGATAAGGTCAGACGGCGACAGGGGAGTCTTGAGCATACTTGATTCGAGGCTCTATAAGCGGAGCTACGGAAGGATTTTTTTTGAAAGCCTGACCGAATTTCCAGTAACGGACAGAATAGGGGATGTAAAGGACTTCTTTAGATAGAGAGAACCGTTGTTTTAACGAGGGTAATTTTCCTTGACTAAAACATTAAAGGTAATATATATTTAATAGTAAGGATTTTTTCGGATTTAAAAAACCTATCGGCGATGTGGGTAGGAAAGGAGTAAATCGGAGTAAAAAGGAGTAAAATATGGCTCGTTTAAAGGTAGTTGTAACAGGACCCTTTAACAGCGGGAAGACCCAATATATAAAAACGCTTAGCGAGATCGATGTTATAACCACCGAAAGAAAAATCACGGCAGCAGACCTGGCCTTGATAAAGGAGGAGACAACAGTCGCGATGGATTTCGGCAAGGTGACTCGTAGGGACGACAAGATTTATCTGTTCGGGACTCCCGGGCAGGAGCACTTCCAGATAATGTGGGAGGTCTTGACCGAGAACATGTTGGGTTTTATAGTGATCGTGGATTCCACGGATAAAAGCAGGTTTAAGGACGCAAAAAAGATCATCAAGTTTTTTCTGGATATACTCGAAGAACCCTTTGTTGTGGGGGCAAACAAGCAGGATTTACCGAATGCCCTGTCGGTTGATGAGTTAAGAAAGGAGCTTGATCTTCCCGAAGACGCTCTCATAATGCCTCTGGTGGCGAAGGACAAGGAGAGCGCGGAAAAGGTCCTCGATTTACTGGTTGAGAATATATAATTCTGGGGGATTATTTTGGGCGTATATAAAGCAGATGCGTTGAAAAGATCGGTTCAGGAACTGTGCAGTTCCATAAAGGGCGTAGAGTCCGCGGTGTTGGAGACATACGACGGACTTGTGCTGGCCTCTTCACTTCCAACGGGTCCCGAGGAAGAGATAATAGCCGCCGTATCGTCCGCAACTCAGAGCGCCGTTAACAGGGCCGTAAAGGAGCTGAAACATGGGGATATCCAAAACACCGTTGTTTTGAGCAGCTCGGGACAGATGATATTGACCGACATCGGGGGTAAGGCGCTGCTTGTCATCGTAGCCAAGAGGGACGCAAACTTGGGGCTTATATCCGTATTGAGCCGACGCGCGGCAAGGAACATTATGGAAGTACTTCCCTCCTAAAGGGCCAATATTGGGAAAAAACGAAGACGATATTGTCCTGACTGCGGATTCCATAGTAAGATTAAGATCGCTGGTCACCGAGCGATCAAATATTAATATAAATCTCTATAAGGACGCATATCTTATTCGTAGATTAAAGGTCAGGATGAACGCGGTTCAGTACAGATCCCCGGAAGCATACCTAAATCATGTAGAGAAAAATCCCGAAGAATACAGGAGGCTATTGTCGGCCATAACGATTAATGTGACCAGCTTTTTCAGGAACAAGTCGACATTCGAGATGATCGGGGAAAAGGTTATACCCGAGATCTGTAAAAACAAGATACAGAGAGGGGAAGAAAAGATCACCGTATTGTGCGTTGGATGCGCTACAGGCGAGGAGCCGTACAGCACCGCCATACTCTTTATGGAATATTTTCGCAAGTCCGGAAGGTCGCTTCAATTAAAGGTAATAGGGACCGATGTAGATAAGAAGGCGCTTTTTACGGCGGTAAAGGGCATCTATTCGAACGAAAAGACCGCAAATGTTCCGAAAAAGCTCCTTGAAAAATATTTTGACGTTGTGAAAGATGGTTATCAGGTGACTTCGACCCTGAAAGATGCGGTAATCTTCTTGAAAAAGGACTTTTTTACCCACAGGGTGCAAAGTCGCTTCGATCTTATTATATGCAGAAACCTCCTTATATATTTCTTGAGGTCCTATCAGGAGGTCGTGCAGGAGGGTTTTTACAGACAGTTGTTGCCGGGCGGTTTCTTGGTCCTGGGGAGAACGGAGTCGCTGGTCGGTAACGGGAGGCAGCTCTTTGAGACCGTAAGCATTACCAACAGGGTTTATAGAAAAATATCGAATTAAACTGTTTATTTTTTTATAGCAATTGGTATAATATAAAGGGACTTTTTCTTGTGAGGCGTTAATAGTAAAAAGGGAAAAGCATCGGAGGCTAAAAAAATGAGAATCGAAATCGGATATAAGTTTATTTTTGGCTTTTTAATGGTAATCCTCGTATCTGTTTTGATAAGCCAGTTGGTCGAAAGCGGGGTAATAGGTTTTATTCCCATTGGTTATTTTAGCAGATTCGTCTCCGTCTCCGCATCGATAATCGTGGGTATGGTCATCGGTTGGCTTTTTACTCGGGCTTTTACAAGGGATTTCAGGGAGCTTTCAAGCATAACAGAGCTGATCAGCCAAGGAGACTTGACCCAGTATATAAATATCTCCCACAGAAAGGTCTTCCCCGATGAGACGGTAGATCTCGCAAATTCCATCAACCGGATGTTGGGGAGCCTCAGGGACCTGGTCGGGCTTGTCAAGAGGAACGCCGACAGCGTCTCCGAGTCCGCCCAGTCTCTTTCGGCCTCTGCGGAAGAGATAAACGCCTCCACGGAGGAGATAGCCTCCACGATAGAGCAGATATCCAGAGGTGCCGAGCATCAGGCCGAGCTTGTCGAGCGCACGTCTTCCATCATCAAGGATATCGCATCGAGCATCGAGAGGGTTGCGATGACCGCCCAGGAGCTTTCCGAGTCCTCGGGCAAGAGCCAGGAGGAGGCGAGATCCGCAAATAATCTCGTGGAAAATGCCCTCGAGAGGATGCAGGGAATATTCGGGAACATGGAGTCGATCGGCAAGGGGATGCTGAGCTTCTCGGAGAGGGCCAAGGAGATCGGGAACATCATCGACGTTATCAGCGGCGTGGCCCAGCAGACCAACCTCCTGGCGCTGAACGCCACGATAGAGGCCGCCAGGGCCGGTGAATACGGCAGGGGTTTTGCGGTTGTTGCCGATGAGATCAGGAAGCTCTCGGAGAGCACCACGAAGTTTGCGGAGGAGATAACCGGTATTATAACGGATATAGGGGACGGGAGTGAAGAGGCCGTGAGCGAGATACGCGAGGTCTTGAAAAACGTTCAGGAGGGGCGGGATGTTATAAACTCGGTAATGCAGTCCCTCGGCGGAATAGTCAAGATCGCCCTTGACTCCCTGCACGACCTGAACAAGATATCGGAGCTCTCCCAGAAGCAGGCCGAGGGCGCGGAGGAAATGGTAAAGTCGATAGATGAAATAGCAAGGGTTGCGGAGGACAACGCGGCCTCCACAGAGGAGGTATCGGCAGCCACTGAAGAACAGACCGCCTCCATGGAGGAGATGGCCTCCTCGGCTCAAGAGATGTCGGATACGTCGGAGGAATTGAAAGCGATCGTAGACAAATTTAAGTTGGAACCCGAGGTATAGAAGATGGCGGAGGTCAAAAAGTCCGTTATCTCGGATAGGGGAGCGTCCTCAACCGAGAGACAGATAATAGCCTTCAAATTGGGAGGGGAGATCTTCGGTATAGACATATCAAATATTGAGCGGATAGCCCAGTTTCAGCCGGTTACATTGGTTCCCAGGGCACCGGATTTCATTTCTGGAATAATGAATCTCGGCGGAAGTATCATCACCCTGGTTAATCTTTCAAAGATCTTGAATATTCCGGAGGAGGAAGATGTTGAACAGATAATAATTTTAGAGAACGAAACTATGAACATTGGAATACTGGCCGGATTGGTAACGGATGTTATTACGGTAGATGAGGATTCTCCCGACGAAGGGTTGATAAGGATCGAGAGCAAGGAAAGCAGCTTCGTTTCCGGAGTGTTTAAGGCTACCGATAAGATTGTCAACGTTCTAAATATAAAAAAGATTTTTAATTTTATTGAGAGTTCTTTTGCAGGATCGAGGATAAAATGAGTGTAAAGATATTAGTGGTAGATGACGCAAGCTTTATGCGGACAATGTTGAGCGATATCCTGACGGCGGAGGGATTTGAGATTATAGGTGAAGCGGAAAACGGTGTGGATGCCGTGGAGCTTTACAAGAAGCTCAAGCCGGACATAACTACAATGGATATTGTTATGCCGCTTAAGAGCGGGATTGACGCCGTAAAGGAGATAATTGCGATTGATAAAAGCGCAAAAATAGTTATGTGCAGTGCCCTTGGACAGGAATCCTTAGTTACGGAGGCGATAAATGCGGGGGCAAAGGATTACATAATAAAGCCCTTCGACCCGGAAAAGGTATTGTCGATGGTCAAGAAGGTTGCCGGGGTATAGAAATAGATGCCCCGAGGAAAGCTAGTAATCATCGCCGCTTCAACGGGTGGGCCGAAGGTTGTTATGGATATTCTCTCCCGAATACCAGCGGGACTTCCAGTAGCTATAATTGTTATACAACATATGCTTCCGAAGTTCATAGAATCTTTTTCCAATCGTCTCGCTAATTCTGTAAAAATGGGTGTGAAGACCGGTTCCCGGGGTATGAGAGTGGTAAACGGCGGGATTATAGTTGCGCCGGGCAAGAAGCATCTCGTCCTCGAGAAAGATGGGGGAGAGGTGTTTGTCGCCCTGGATGATTCAGGTCCCAGATCGGGCGTAATACCCTCTGCGGACCTGACCATGATTACCGCGGCCCCCATATACAGGAAAAACCTTATGGGGGTGATACTCACAGGGATGGGAAAGGACGGCATGAACGGCTTTCAAAAGATAAAGGAGATGGGGGGAATCACTGTCGTTCAGGATGAGGAGTCAGCCGTCGTGTACGGAATGCCCGGACAGGCCCTAAACAGCGGTCTCGTGGATAAGATCCTTTCACCGGTAGAGGTTTCCGAGGAGATAATCAGATTTTCCCAGGAGGATCCACCAGATGGATATGTCGAGATATAAAAAGATCTTTATGGAAGAGTCCAGGGAACATCTTAATAAATTGAGCCAGCTCTCGTTGGATCTTGAGAAAGATCCCGGTAACATGGATGTCGTAAACACGATTTTTAGGGAGGCCCACTCCATAAAGGGGATGGCGGCGTCCATGGGGTATCTGCCGATCTCGGAGCTCACCCACAAGGTCGAGGATTTAATGGATTTTGTCAGAAAGGGGGAGATCTCCATATCATCTCAGGTGGTCGATGTCATCCTCAAGTCGGTGGATATACTCGAGTCACAGCTTATGGCCGTTGAAAAGGACGAAGAGCTTGACGTGGGATTGGATGAAATCTTCAATATGATCTCCGAGGTATCTCAGGGGAGGCTCAAAAAAAAGACAGAATCCGAAGATACCACGGAAAAAAAAACGGCTGATGACGAGGAGGACGAGGAGGTATCCGGGCCCAAAGAGGGTCAGTCTATCTTTCTCGTAACGATACGGGTGGATTCTGATCTGCCTAAGGCGAACGTTAAGTCGCTCCTCGGCGTAAAGAAGGTATCCGAGCTGGGAAAGGTGGTGGGGCTGTCCCCTCCCCTGTCCGAGATAAAAAAAGGAGCTTTCACTGGCGAGGTCAGGGTCAAGGTCATCACAGGGGTCAGGGATTACGATATTGAAAGGGCCCTTAAGGAGCTTCCGGACATCTCCGACTTCGATGTAAAGATAATCGAGGAAAGGGAAGTGGACGGCGAGGAGATTACGAGGGAAGATATTCCCGATGCCGCTCATGTTAATCATGTTAAACAGGAGGCGGAGACCCCAAAAGCCGAAAAAGTAGCTCCGAGGGCGGAAACACCTCCCCTCTCTAAGAAAGATGTAGTAAAGAAGGAAGCTCCCCGGGTGGAAGACCTGCTCCCTTCGGGAGAGGCCCTTGCCGAGCTCCCCCGCTCCGTCAGGATAAGCACGAATCTTCTGGAGAGCTTTATTAACCTCGTGGGGGAGCTCTTGATCACCAAGGCGAGGATCTACGAGTCGACGAAAAGCTTCGGGTCGCCCTCGGTGGACGAGTCGGTAAACAGGCTCGAATATCTGATCAGGGAGCTTCACGCAAAGGTCATAACGGTGAGGATGATGCCCCTCGAGAGCATCCTTTCGAGGATGCCCAGGTTGATCAGGGACCTCGCTAGGGAGAAGGGGAAGGAGATAGATTTTTCCATCACCGGAGGGGATATCGAGCTTGACCGGTCGATCTTGGAGGAGCTGACCGACACGCTTGTGCATATCTTCAGAAACGCCGTAGACCACGGCATCGAGTTCCCCGAAGAAAGGGAGAGGATGGGCAAACCCCGCCGGGGCTCCGTGACACTCAACGCCTACAGGGAGCGGGACCTCGTCTTCATCGAGGCCACGGACGACGGCAGGGGGATGGACCCGGAAAAGATCAGGGAAGCCGCCGTGTCCAGGGGAATTATAACGGCGGAGCAGTCCGCGCTGTTGAGCAAAGATGATATCCTCATGCTGTCCTGTATGCCAAACCTTTCCACCCAAAAGGAGGTGTCGGACATCTCCGGCAGGGGGGTGGGCATGGACGTTGTAAAGACTAAGGTCGAGTCTTTGGGCGGAAACATAAAGCTGGAATCGGACATAGGCAAGGGAACAAAAGTCATACTGATTCTGCCCCTGACGGTGGCGATTATTCAGGCCCTTCTGATCTCAGCGGCGGGGGCGACATTTGCCCTTCCCTTGAGCAAGACGATAAAGTCGGCAGAGATAAGAAAGGAATCCGTTCAGAAGAGCCAAAACCAGAGAGTGGTCTTGATAAACGGCGAGATGATCCCCCTTTACAGACTGGTGGACGTTCTCGGGATGAAAAATGGAAAAGAGGAGAAGGAGAAAATCAACATGATCGTAACGGAGGTGAGGGGCAGGCATATAGGACTTGAGGTCGACGAGATTAAGGGGAGCGAGGAGATATTCATTAAATCGCTGGGGAATCCCCTCGAAAAACTCCCCGGCTTTTCGGGGGTCACCGTCCTGGGGGACGGCAGACCGATTTTAATCCTCGATGTAGTAAACCTTTTTTGATTTGAAGACTTGAACATTAGAGAAATTTTATCGCAGAAAGACGAGATCTATAAGGCACATTCGGAAGACGCCGCGGAGAAAACGGCTCTGGCGCTGTCGGATATTTCCGGCGGGCCGGTGAGTGTGGGGAATTCCGTCGTCGATGTCGTGGAAATTGGAAGAATCAACAATCTCTACGGGAATGTCAACGGCAGGATCAGCCTTGTAAAATTGAACGTTCAGGGCAAGCTGAAGGGAGAGATATTTCTTCTCCCAAGTTCGAAGGATGCCGAAGTATTGACGACCGATCTGGCCTCGAGAAGGACCCACGGGGAGATAAGCGAGGATGTAAAAAACTCCGTCCTGGGGGAGATAGGAAATATCCTGGCGGCGACCTATATCACAGCCATAGGGAAATACTTCGGGGACATCCTTATGCCCTCGGTCCCCCGCCTTTCCTTTTTGGAATCCAGCGGCCTGGTTCAGAAGTACATTTCAGAAAACACGGACATTCCAAGCAGGGCCTTGATGATCGCCTGCGATTTTGTCGTGGGTAACGGAAATGTCAGGGTGCCCTTCCTATTTCTCTTAAAGCCGGATTCGATAGATACATTCACAGGGAAAGCATAGATGGACCGAGACGAGCTAAAACGGCTCCTGTCGATGGTTAAAAACGGCGAGATTACGGTGGAAGAGGGATTGGAGGAGCTGAAGGGGCTCCCCTTTATGGATCTCGGTTTTGCCATGCCCGACACCCACAGGGCGATAAGGCAGGGCTTTCCCGAGGTCGTTTTGGGTGAGGGAAAGAGACCTGAGGATATCGCCGAAATCGTAAGGAGCCTCTCCGGCGGAACCAATAACGTCCTTGTTACCAGGGTGGACGGTGAAAAAGCGGCGGTGGTAAGGAAAATAATCCCCGAGATTACGCATCACGAGAGGGCGAGGTGCCTCGTTCTCAAGGTAAGGGAGGTCGAGGAGAAAGGACGCGGCACTATAATGGTGATTTGCGCCGGAACCTCCGATATACCGGTGGCGGAGGAGGCGGTCCTCGTGTGTGAGCTGATGGGAAACCGCACCGAGAGGCTCTACGATGTCGGGGTCGCGGGAATCCACAGGCTCATGTACAGGGGGAAAGACATCAGGTCGGCCAATGTCCTTGTCGTGGTTGCGGGTATGGAGGGGGCGCTTCCGAGCGTCGTCGGGGGAATCGTGGAGCGTCCGGTGGTGGCCGTGCCGACCAGCATAGGATACGGTGCGGCGCTCGGCGGGATATCGGCCCTTTTGGGGATGCTCAACTCTTGCGCCGCTGGGGTGTGCGTGGTAAACATCGACAACGGGTTCAGCGGGGGTTATGTCGCCTCGTTGATAAATCGGTAGTCGACCGATATTCTTGAGAAAGTCCCTTTTTTTATATTTACACGGCGTAAAAGGTCGACTCGAGATGAGGTTATGGGGACGGGCCGGCGTTTATTGTTGTCTTATTTATCTTATATACATCAGGAGTTGATTTTTACCGCAGTGGGGAAAATAGTATACATAGACACATTTTCCGGAATATCCGGCGATATGCTCCTCGGGGCCTTGATCGACGCGGGATTTAACGTCGAGGGGCTTAAGGAAGAGATAGACCGAATGGGGATCGGGGCTGAGCTTCATGTGGAGAGGATAAAGAGGGGATCGGTCGATGCGGTCGACTTTAAAGTATCCTACGACCGGGAGAAAGAGAAGTCGAGGGACTACCGGTCGATAAGGGGGATGCTTGAAGAAAAGATGTCCCCATGTATCGGCAAGGATATCGCCCTTGAGATCTTTGCAATTCTCGCCGAGGCGGAGGCTAAAGTCCACGGGATAGATGTGGAAGATGTTCACTTCCATGAGGTGGGCGCCGTGGACTCCATCGTGGATATAGTCGGCGCGGGTTTGGGCCTCGGATCTCTTAAGCCCACTAAGTTTATCTCCGGGCCCGTGCCTCTGGGCTCCGGATTCGTCGATACACGGCACGGAAAACTACCGGTGCCGGCGCCGGCGACGATGGAGCTCCTAAAGGGGATTCCCGTAAGAAAAACGGACGTGTTGGGGGAGCTTGTGACCCCGACAGGGGCCGCCGTCCTGAAGGCGGTCGTGGATGATTTCGGGGGGATAACCGACATGGTCGTGGAGGAGATAGGTTACGGCGCCGGAGACAAGGTCTTTAAATACTCGAACGGTGACAGCGCCCCCCCGAACCTCTTGAGGCTTATCGTGGGCGCCGAGGGGACTACCGCCTTTCAAAATACCTATTACGAAGACGAGGTTATTGTCGTCACTACAAATATTGACGACATGAATCCGCAATTCTACGAGCCGCTCACGGAAAGGCTCTTTGAGGCGGGCGCCCTGGACGTCACCCTTGCCCCCCTTATTATGAAAAAGGGGAGGCCGGGGACGGAATTGACCGTCATGATGGAGCCGAAAGACTGTCTCAAGATGACCAAGATCGTCCTCTCCGAGAGCACCACATCGGGCGTCAGGTACAGGAGGGAGAGGCGTCTAAAGCTTAAAAGGTGGATCGAGGAGGTGGGAACGTCCCTTGGCCCCGTGAAGGTAAAGTTTACGTCCGACACTAAAAATAAACTCTTCGGGGCACACCCCGAATACGAGGATATAAAAGCCATATCTCAAAAATCCGGCCTTCCCGTCAAAGAGGTCTACAGAATTGTCATCATCGATCTGGAGAGGAATAAAAAGGGAAGAGCCGAGATGGTTAAGTAGAAAAACATGCGGCAAGATCTTATGGAAACCGGCAAGGGAAAGTACACCATACTTGTTGTCGATGACGAGTTCAGCGTCCGAGATATCCTGAGCGATGTGTTGGAAGGAGAGGGGTATAACATCAAAACGGCGGAGGACGGAATCGAAGCCCTTCATATCATCAGGCGGGAGCCGCCGGACCTCGTCATCACGGATATGAGGATGCCGAGGATGGGGGGGATGGAACTTTTGTACCAGATAAACAACCTCAGGGTAAAGATAATCACCATCATGATGACGGGATTTGCGACGGTCGAGACCGCCGTGGAGGCGATAAAGAAGGGCGCCTATGATTATATAATGAAGCCGTTCCAGTTCTCCGATCTTTTAAGGGTAATAGAACATGCCGTAGAAAAGCAGAAGCTGATAAAGGAAAACCTCGAGTTGAAGGAGACCATGGCCCTTTATGATATAAGCATGGCCATAAGCTCCAACCTTCAGCTGGACAGCGTCCTTTCAATGTTCGTGGATGTGTTGTTTAAAGAGGGGGAGGCCGACGCGGTCGGTTTTTGTGTCCTGGACACGTCGATGAAAGACTATAAATACAGACTGGTAAAGGCAAAGGATATGGGAATATCCAGCAGGGTAAATGAAATTATCTATTGGAGAAAGATACTTTCCTTTATCGATGGTAAGGAAGGTATGATTTTCGCCGGTAAAGAGCTGAAAAAGCTCGACGAGCTGATTAAGGATCTTTCCGGTGTCGAGTCGGTCCTTCTGCTTCCCATGAGGATAAAAGAAAAAACGATGGGTTTTGTTGCCCAATTTTCTTTTACAAGGGGATTCATTTTTACCGAGGGGGTCAAGAAATCCCTCATGATCCTCGTAAACAACGTCTCCGTGGCCATCGAGAACGCAAGGCTTTATGAGGATATCGTAAATATTCTGGGAGATACTGTAAAGAGCTTTGCCAAGACATTGGACGTCAAGGACAAATACGCCAGCGGCCACTCCGAGCGGGTAACGAGATATGCCCTGATAATAGCAAAGGAGATGAACCTTCCCCAGGAGGAAATAGACAGGCTCGCCCAGGCGGGCATATTGCACGACATCGGAAAGATAGGAATAAGCGAGTTGGTGCTAAATAAAAACGGGAAATTGGACACGAAAGAGTCCGAGGAGATGAGATCTCACCCGGTGATAGGGAGGGATATACTTGCCCCGATTTCCCAGTTTCAGGATATCGCCGAGATAGTGTATTACCACCATGAGCGATATAACGGGGAGGGGTATCCGGAGGGGCTTGTCGGCGAGGATATACCAATGCTGTCGAGGATAATCGCCGTTGCCGACACCTACGACGCCATGACTTCCACGAGGGCGTACAGGGAGAAGATCGGCAGGGAAAAGACCATCGAGGAGATAAAGTCGAATTCCGGCACCCAGTTCGACCCCAGGGTCGTGGAGGCCTTCCTCAGGGTCGTGGATCGGCTTGACAATGATGACGTTTGCTAATATAATTTTATGGGAGATTGCGGCAAAAAGTGAAAGATTTTTTTATAAAGGCCGCCGCGACCGGCCTGGGGATCGGGTACATCCCCCTTATGCCCGGCACCTTCGGAAGTCTTCTGGGCGTCGGGATATGCCTCCTGTTGAACTTAGGGGGGTTTCCCGTGTACATAGCCGGGGTCGTCGTTCTCGGGATCGCCGCGGTAAAAATATCGGGCGATGCCAACGTCCTCTTCGGGGAGCACGATTCAAAGAAGATCGTGATCGACGAGATAGTCGGCTACCTCGTTTCGATGTTGCTGATCCCGGACACGGTCGAGTATCTCGTGGCTGGCTTTATAGTATTTCGGTTCTTTGACATTTTAAAACCATATCCCGCGGGCATGGTGGATAAAAAGGTGGGCGGCGGCATCGGGGTGGTCCTCGACGATGTGATCGCCGGCGTCTACACCAATATCGTCCTCTGGGCCGTCATCATTGTGAGGGGGGCCCTTTGAGGGGGGAGATAATCACCATTGGAAACGAGCTCCTCTCTGGACACGTGACGGACACGAACGCTACATTCATCGCGGACAGGCTCTTCCAATTCGGAATAGAGACCATTCAAATAACGACCGTCGGGGACGATGAAGTTAGAATAGTCGAATCGTTGAAGACAGCTGTATCCCGGGCCGACGTGGTCGTGGTGACGGGAGGTTTGGGTCCCACGCCCGATGATATTACTTCAAAGGCCGTGGCCAAGGGAATGGGCTTGAGGCTCGTCCTCTTCCCGGAAGCCCTCGATCAGATCGAGGCGAAGTACGAAAAAAGGGGGATAAAGCTGGGACCGGGAGCCGAGAGACAGGCCCTTATGCCTGCGGGATCGGAGATGATCACAAATCCGGTGGGCACGGCCCCGGGCTACCATATCCTTCAGGACGAAAAGCACGTGTTCGTCCTTCCCGGCGTTCCCGAGGAGATGACGGTGATGATGGACCAGGGGGTGCTGACGATTATAGCTGAAAGATTGAGGCGGGGAAGTTTCGTGGCGAAAAAGGTGCTCAAGGTCTTCGGCCTTACGGAGTCCCAGGTCTACGAGCGCGTCAAGGATATCCCGTACGACAGGGACAGGATAAAGGTGGGATTTCTCCCCATATTCCCGGAGAACCACGTCACGATAACCGCGAGATCCAAAGAATCTATGGAGAGAGCCGAAGAGCTGGTGGAGGGGATAGAGAAGAAAATGAGGGTGGAGCTCGGGGAGAGGGTATTCGGCGAGGATGACGAGACCCTCGATATGGTCGTTTCCGGAATGCTCATAACAGGGGGATTGACCTTGGCGGTGTCGGAATCGTGCACCGGGGGGCTCTTGTCCAAGAGGCTCACGGAAGTGCCCGGAAGCTCCGCCTACTTCAAGAGCGGGATTGTGAGCTACAGCAACGAGGCAAAAAGCTACCTTATAGGGGTGGATCCGGTACTCATCTCGACGAAGGGCGCCGTAAGCTCCGATGTCGCCGAGGCGATGGCCCTGGGGGTCAAGAGGAGCGCCAAGACAGATATAGGCATCTCTATAACGGGAATCGCCGGGCCTTCCGGTGGTACCGAGGAAAAACCGGTGGGGACGGTATTCATCGGCCTGGCCTACGACGATGACCGGGGCGCCAAGCGAAAGCGGAGCGAGATCGTCGTCTCAAAGGGATACAAGTTTATCGGTGACAGGGGGAGGATAAGGCTTATCTCGTCGGAGATGGCCCTCGAGTGGCTCCGGCGCTGTCTCCTCGGAAAGAAGGTGTCCGAGGTGGGGGAGAGGTGGAGTCGATAGCATGCGGAGGGGAGAGAACGGGGAGAAGAAGTTTGTGTGAAAATGGGTGGCACAAACCCAGCAGTTTGAAGGAGAACGGCGTTTAGAACGGGCTAAATGAGAATACAGAGATGTCGGAAATTGGATTAAAAGTTTGTAGATAAGCCAGATACGGTGGAAGGGGAGTTTTCACGATTCATCCAAGCATGATGGGGGCGCGAAGATTTTTTGGCGCGAAGATTATTTCAAATATTTATAGACTGTTTTTGTAATTAGTTTTACAATATATGAGGGTCAGGGGATTGTAGGCGGTGACGGCAAACAAGGTAGGGGCCGGAAAGATATTGATAGATGTAGAGATATTGAAGTTATTGGAGATATTAATATTGAGTCGTGGAGCGGTGATTAATGGCTGATCTCAGGCTATTTATTGCAGCGGAGATAACAGAGGAGATGAGATCAAAACTCGGGGAGCTGATAGAAAAGCTCTCATCCCCCGAAGACGGTGTGAAGTGGGTAAGGCCCGGGGCGATTCACCTGACGCTTAAATTTCTAGGGAGCGTCAAAGAGGGCGATCTAAAAAAGGTAACCGAGGCGGGGGAGGAGGGGGTATCAGGTTTTAAGGGGATGGACGATATATCTCTTACCGTCAAGGAGTTGGGGACCTTCCCCGGCGGAAATAAGTCAAGGGGGGCCAGGGTGATATGGGTCGGGCTTGACGGTGATATCGAGAGGCTGGGGGCGATACGGGATTCCCTGGAGGAGACATTTTCAAAGATAGGCTTTCCCAGAGAGGATCGGGATTTCAGGCCCCACCTGACGCTCGGGAGGGTCAAGGGCAGGGCGGACCGACGGATGATCGAGAGAATCGAGGGAATGAAAGATATTATCTTGGGCGATATTCGGGTTTCGGGGCTGCACCTATTCAAGAGTGATCTAAGACCCACGGGGGCGGTTTACACCTCCCTCTTTTATTACCCCTTTGGATAAACGGGAGGGTTTCTTATGGCATTGGATGAGAGAAAAGAGAAATCATTGAACCTGGCTTTGTCTCAGATAGAAAAGCAGTATGGCAAGGGGGCGATAATGAAGCTCGGCGAGGGCGGCGAGATCGCCGCTGTGCCGGTAATACCCACCGGCTCCATCGGTCTAGATATTGCCCTGGGAGTGGGTGGAATTCCCCGGGGGAGAATAATCGAGATATACGGGCCGGAGGCCTCCGGCAAGACGACCCTCGCCCTCCATATCATAGCCGAGGCCCAAAAGCTCGGCGGCGTTGTGGCCTTCATCGATGCTGAACACGCCCTCGATATATCATACGCCAAGGCATTGGGGATCAACACGGAAGAGCTGTTAATCTCCCAGCCGGACACGGGGGAGCAGGCCCTGGAGATCACCGACATCCTTGTTCGGAGCGGGGCCGTGGACGTGCTGGTTATAGACTCGGTCGCGGCCTTGGTTCCAAGGGCCGAGATCGAGGGGGATATGGGAGATTCCCACATGGGACTTCAGGCGAGGCTCATGTCCCAGGCAATGAGGAAGCTTACTTCTTCAATCTCCAAGTCGAAGACATCCGTAATATTTATAAACCAGATCCGTATGAAAATAGGCGTCTTGTTTGGAAGCCCGGAGACGACGACCGGTGGCAACGCCCTCAAGTTCTATTCCAGTGTACGCCTCGACATTAGGAGGATAGGCGCCCTGAAAGACGGCCAGGAGGTTGTCGGAAACCGTACAAAGGTCAAGGTGGTAAAAAACAAGATAGCCCCGCCGTTTAAAGAGGTGGAGTTCGATATAATCTACGGTCTGGGTATCTCCAAGGAGGGGGATCTCTTGGACCTGGCGGTGGAGGATGGCCTTATAGAGAAGAGCGGCACTTGGTACTCGTACGGCGACGAGCGGATCGGCCAGGGAAGGGAAAACGCCCGGGTCTTTCTTAAGGAAAACAAAAACATCTTTGACACTATAGAGTCAAAGGTGCTGGAAAAGCACGGGCTTAAGAAGAGAATTTCCGAACCACCACTGGAGGAGTTAGGAGATGGACATAAATGAGATATTGAAAGTGGGCGTGAAGCAGGGTGCATCCGACGTTCACCTCAAGGTGGGCCTTCCGCCCGTGTTGAGGATAGACGGATCCCTGTTTCCGCTGAAGAACGCCCCGCGTATTACTCCCGACGAGATAACGGGCATGGCGGAAAGCATCATGAACAAGAAGCAGATGGAAAGGTACAGAGACTCCAACGACGTCGATCTCGCCTACGGGGTGCCTGGTCTGGGGAGGTTCAGGGTCAATGTCTTTCAACAGAGGGGAACGCTGGGGATCGTCCTTCGCTCTATCCCGGTAAAGATCAAAAACGTCCAGGAACTCAACCTGCCAAACGTGCTGGAAAAGATAGCGTCCGAGCCGAGGGGTCTGATCCTTGTTACCGGGACAACCGGATCGGGGAAATCCACGACCCTGGCCGCCATGATAGATTATATCAACTCTAATAGGACATGTCACATATTGACCATAGAGGACCCGATCGAGTTTCTTCACAGAGACAAGAAGAGCATCATAAACCAGCGGGAGATAGGCTTTGACGCCCAGAACTTCGCCGGGGCCCTGAAGAGCGCCCTGAGGCAGGACCCGGACACGATCCTCGTGGGGGAGATGAGGGACTTCGAGACGATAGAGACGGCCCTTACCGCGGCGGAAACGGGGCACCTCGTCTTGAGCACCCTCCACACCGTGGACGCCACGGAGACTATAACCCGAATAATTTCGGTCTTCCCGCCCTATCAGCAGCAGCAGATACGATTTCAGCTTGCGGGAATCCTAAAAGGGGTTGTCTCCCAGCGCCTCGTGCCGAGGGCCGATGGAAAGGGGAGGGTCCCGGCCGTGGAGGTGCTGGTCTCGACGGGACTTATTCGGGAGTGCATCTCCGACAAGGAGAAGACAAAGGAGATTCACGACGCAATTTCAAAGGGATATACCACCCATGGGATGCAGACCTTCGACCAATCCCTGATGTTCCTCTTCAGAAGGGGATTGATAACGTACGAGGAGGCCATGCGCCAGAGCACCAACCCGGACGACTTCGCCCTGAGGATCAAGGGGATCTCGTCCACAAGCGATTCCACCTGGGACGAGTTTGACAAGGATATCTCCGAGCAGGACGAGGACAAGGGGGGAGATGAAGAGATCAAGATAGACAGGTTTTAGGTGAATCAGGCCGAAGAAGAAAGAGTACTGGACTCCGCGTTAAAAAGCCTCGGCAGGCGCCCCCACAGCGTATATGAACTTAAAATCAAGCTGCTAAAAAAGGGAATGGATGAAGGGGCCGTGATAAATGTGTTGCATAGACTTCAGGAGGATAAATACCTCGACGACGTTGATTTTGCGGAGCGCTTTCTCGAATACGGGCTCGTGAGAAAGTCCTGGGGAAAGATGAAGATAAGGGCGGAGCTTCAAAAGAGGGGCGTTTCGAGGGAGATAGTGGACGGTGCGCTTGAAAGTCCCGATGTGTTGGAAAGGGAGATTTCAGGGGCGAAGCGGTTCGTGGAAAAGAGGATGTCGATCGAAAAGGGGAGGGGGGAAGGATTGAAGGAAGGTTTCAAGGAGGAGATAATCGTAAAGCTCAAGAGGAGGGGCTTCGGCTGGGAAGTGATAGAGGAGGCGATAAGGAGGATCTGAGCAAGGGGTGTTGGTGGGGGGTTGACCAATATTAGAGTAAAGTCGGGACGAGGTTGGGGCGGGTTGGGGCAAGGTCGTGGGGGTTGGGGAAAAGTCGTGGGGGTTGGGGAAAGGTTGGGGGGGTTGGGGCGGGACATGTAGAGGCCTGGTGGAATTCGGGGTGTAAAAAGGGATTGAAGGCTTTGGGGGTAGGGAGGGGGGTAGATAAATAGTCACGCTGATCCGGCCGTTGCACATCCTGATTGAAGGCATTGACTGTTCAAATCATTTAGGTTATTTGATTTATCTAAATGACTTGATTTTAGATAGCCGTTTATAATATTAAACTAATAACGAAACGGTTTAATTAAAACAGCAATCGGCAAAAGCTTGTTACAAATACAAGGCTTATTTCCAAGGTCTGGGGAGTTCTCCCCGGTTTTATTTTTAAGTTTCAGTTTTCAGTGAGGTTTGGTTTTAAGATCATGAAGGGAAGCGAGATTCGAGAGAAGTTTCTGAAATACTTTGAGGATAACGGGCACAGGAGGGTGCGGTCGTCGTCCCTCGTCCCGGAGGCCGACCCCACCCTGCTGTTTACAAACGCCGGGATGGTCCAGTTCAAAAACGTCTTTACAGGCGACGAGAAGCTGGACTTCGTCAGGGCCGCGTCCTCCCAGAAGTGCCTGAGGGTAAGCGGCAAACACAACGACCTCGAAAACGTTGGTGTGACGGCGAGACACCACACCTTCTTTGAGATGCTGGGGAACTTCTCCTTCGGCGATTACTTCAAGGACGACGCCATCTTCTTCGGCTGGGATTTCCTGACGGTGGACATGGGCCTCGAAAAGGAAAAGCTCTGGATCACGATTTATAAGGACGACGACGAGGCCTTCGAGATATGGAAGAATAAAATAGGGGTTACGGCGGACAGAATAGTCAGGATGGGGGAGAAAGACAACTTCTGGGCAATGGGGGAGACAGGCCCCTGCGGCCCCTGCTCGGAGATCCACATAGACCAGGGCGAGGACATGGCCTGCGGGGACAAGTGCGGAATCGGAATGTGCGACTGCGACAGATACCTGGAGCTATGGAACCTTGTCTTCATGCAGTTCAACAGGGACGAGTCGGGAAAGATGACGCCGCTTCCCGCCCCGAGCATAGACACGGGGATGGGTCTTGAGAGGATAGCGGCCGTTGTTCAGGGAGTGAAGAGCAACTACGACTCCGACCTCTTCACGCCGATTATCTCTGCCGTGGAGGAGATAGCCGGGGCCGAATACGGAGAAGACGCCGAAAAGGACATCTCGATCAGGGCAATATCCGACCACTGCCGCGCCCAGGCCTTTTTGGTTGCGGACGGAATAATCCCGGCAAACGAGGGGAGGGGATACGTCCTAAGGAGGATCATGCGCCGCGCCGCGAGACACGGAAAGCTCCTGGGCATCTCCGATCCCTTCATGTACAGGGTGGCGGACGTTGTCGTGGACATCATGGCGGAGGCCTACCCGGAGTTAAGGGAGAACAGGATTTTTATAGCCTCGGTGGTCAGGGCCGAGGAGGAGAAGTTCATCGAGACCCTGGACAAGGGTCTAAAGATATTAAACGAAGAGGTTGACGAGATAAAGGCAAAGGGGGGAAAGAAAAAAGTGCTGTCCGGGGATGTCGCCTTCAGGCTCTACGACACTTACGGATTCCCCCTCGACCTCACCGAGGACATCATCAAGGGGGAGAGTATAGAGATAGACATCGGCGGCTTCGAGGAGGCGATGGCGAAACAGCGCGACAAGTCCAAGGCCGCCTGGAAGGGGTCGGGGGACGAGAAGGTCGCCGAAGTTTACATGAAGCTCGTATCTGAAGGGCTTGGGACTTCCTTCAAAGGTTACGACGAGGTCTCCCTGAAATCGAAGGTGATCTCGATTATAAAAGACGGCAAGAAGGTGATCTCGGTAAAATCTGGAGAGGACGGCAATGATGTGGGGATAGTGACGGAGAGAACCCCGTTCTACGCCGAGATGGGGGGCCAGGTCGGCGACACCGGCACAATCGAGACGAAATCCTCCCTATTCGAGGTCGTGAGGACGGAAAATCCGGCCGGAAGCCTCATCGTGCACATGGGGATAGTCAAGAAAGGGGAGGTCAAGGTCGGCGACGAGGCAGCGCTCAAGGTAAACTCGAACCTAAGGGAAAAAACGGAGGCCAACCACAGCGCGACGCACCTACTTCAGGCGGCGCTGAGAAAGGTCCTGGGCGACCACGTGAAACAGTCCGGTTCCCTCGTATCCCCGGAGAGGCTCCGCTTCGACTACACCCACTACGGCCAGGTCTCGAAGAACGAGCTCGACAGGGTCGAGGATATTGTAAACGAGGAGATAAGAAACAACCACGAAGTCATCGTAAAGAGCCTTCCATACGACAAGGCGATAGAGGCGGGAGCGATTGCCCTCTTCGGGGAGAAGTACGGCGACGAGGTGAGGACGATCAATATCCCCGGAGTCTCCATGGAGCTCTGCGGCGGCACCCACGCCGACACCACCGGGGAGATCGGCACATTCAAGATAGTGCACGAGGGCTCCATAGCCTCCGGCATCAGGCGAATCGAGGCCGTGACGGGAGAGAACGCCGTAAGGCATATAAGGGAAGAGGAGGCGATAATCAGGGAGATTACCGAGTTATTGAAGACGACCCCTAAGGACTCCCCGACGAGGGTAGAGAAGCTCCTGAGTCAGGTAAAGACGCTGACCAAGGAGGTGGAGAGGCTCAAGAGCGGGGCGTCCACCCTATCCGTCTCAGACCTGATAGAAAGTGCGGTAGAGAGGGACGGGATAAAGGTGGTGGCCAGGGTGATCGACGACATGGACCCGAAGTCCCTAAGGGAGTTCTCCGACAAGGTAAAGGACCGCCTCAAGAAGGGGATTGTGGTCCTTGGGTCAAACTCCGGCGGGAAGGCCATCCTCCTCGTCTCGGTAACGAAAGACATCACCGACAAATACAAGGCGGGGGAGATCATAAAGAAGATGGCGGAGGTGGTCGGCGGAAAGGGCGGCGGGCGCCCCGACATGGCCCAGGCCGGAGGCCCGAACGGCGACAGGGTTGAAGAAGCGATACAAAAGGTCTTCGACTGTGTCTGATTATGAGCTGCATCTCACAGACAAATATTTTACGGTGACATCGTGAGCCCCCTCGAAAAATGAGGGGGTTATTTTTTTCTTGAAAGCCCATTCAGAAGAAAATGGAGGGGGGATTACGGGTTTCTGTTATCATCTAATTGAGCTTTGCGGGAAGGGAAGGCTTATTTGATATGTCAAAATAGCGGGTTGATGAGCTGTTGGGGAGAGATTTTCAGCAGGGTTGAACGGGAGAAAAGTTGAACGGGGGGCGGGATAAGCCTGTTCTGATCGAGGTCGCTCGAAGACGACAGGGGCTAGCCGGTTGTTTATAAGTGACAACGTTTTGCGATGGGGTCAACGGTTGAACTGAAATCGCAACGGGAAAGAGGCGGGAGAATAAAGCCGCAAAGGGAGGGAATCTTACTGCAATCTAAATTTAAAATATCACGTCTCTTCAAGAGAAGGAAGGACACTGGGTCGTTACTATATTCTCACAAATCGGCCATTTTCCTCCTTTACAGACCCCATATTTACGAGCTTCTCCAGGTGCTTCTTCATCAATGCCCACTCTCCGAAATCGAAGAAGAGCTTCGGCTCCAAAGACTTCTTATAGACGATCCTTGTATCCACTATCTCCTGCATCGTGTGCGGCTCGGACAAAAGATCGAGAAGCTTAAACTCCCTCGTATCAATGACGGAGAGGTACCTGTCCCAGAGCTCCCCCGGATCGGAGTCGTAAATGTCTTTACCGTGGGATGGAATCCAGACCTTCGCTGGGATCTCCCTGAGCTTGTTTATGGACTCTATCGTCTCATCTATGCTCGAGTACCTGTCGCCGTACCAGGGGCCGAACCTCTGAAGGTCGTAATCCCCGATGAAGAGCAGGCCCAGATCTTCAAAGAAAAAAGATAGATTGCCGGCGGTGTGGCCCGGGGTAGGTATGACCCTGACCGTTATGCCTCCGAGGTCGACCTCGACGTCGTCGTTGCCCTCAAATCGGCCTTCCACCTTTCGGGGCGCGTAATTGAAAAAGTCGACCAAATAATTTACCCAGAGATCGTGCTTGTCGCTTTTGTCAAGCTCGTAGAAATAGAGGAGTGTTTCCGTGTCCTCCACGGCGGGGGCGTCCAGGTCCGACATCCAGAGCTCGGTGTCGGAGAAGAGATCCAGGTGGGTAAAGTGGTCCTCGTGGTAGTGGGAGAGCCAGACCTGATCGACGCCGGGGCCTTTTTTTAGTTCGGCAAGACGCCCCCGGTTTGACGCCGGATCGATTATCACCCTCGTTTCCCCTTCTATGTAGAGGGAGTGGCAGTAGGGGTATCTTCCAAGATTATCTCCCGGGATCAGCACTACGGGTCCGAAGCGGATCTCCTCCAATGTCATCCTGTCTTCCGTCAAAAAAAATGGGGCGTCAGTCCACCCCTTTGAGATAAGTCAAAATATCTTCTATTAAACACAACTTTCGGGTCCGAAGGTCCCAAGAGGTGAATAAAAGTACCTGTAAGTACTTTAATGTGAAATGTCACGCTCCCCCCCTCGGCTCGTACTCAAAAGTATTAAAGGTAAGTGAGCCAGCTTTCGTGCTTCTTGTCTTTACCCATGGCCGAATCGAAAAAGACTTTTTGGAGCTTTTTGGTTATCGGGCCGGCGGTCCCATTTCCGATAGCCCTGTCGTCGATCTCCCTTATGGGAGTGACCTCCGCCGCCGTTCCCGTAAAAAAGGCCTCATCCGCCGTATACAGCTCGTCTCTGGTAAACCTCTCTTCCTTCATTTTATAGCCCAATTCTTCGGCCAGGGTAATGATGGCGTCCCTCGTTATTCCGTTCAAGATGGATGTCAGGGGCGGGGTCTTGATCTTGTTCCCTTTCGCGATAAAAATATTTTCGCCGCTCCCCTCGGAGACATATCCCTCCGTGTCGAGCATTAATGCCTCGTCGTAGCCGGCCTTTGTGACTTCGAGCTTTGCAAGTATGGAGTTGACGTAGTAACCGCAGGTCTTGGATTTCGTCATGCTTGTATTTACGTGGTGTCTGGTAAAGGAGGAGGTTTTTACCCTGATCCCCTTCGAGAGACCGTCGTCACCCAGGTAAGCGCCCCACTTCCAGACTACTATGGCCGTCCTTATGGGATTTTTCTGCGGGTGAACGCCCATGGCTCCGTCGCCGATAAAGACGATGGGCCTTATGTAGCCTTCTTCCATATTGTTTACCTTGAGCGTCTCAATAACGGCTTCGGCGATATCATCCTCAGAGTACGGGATGTCGATGAAGGAGATCTTGGCCGATCCGAAAAGCCGATCGACGTGCTCCCTCAACCTGAAGATGGCCGATCTCCCGTCGCTGCACTTGTAACAGCGGATGCCCTCAAAAACACCAAGGCCGTAATGCAGTGTGTGGGTAAGAATATGGACGTTGGCCTCCTCCCACGGGATAAGCTTACCGTCCATCCATATTTTGGAAACTTTGTCAACCATATAAAAACTCCATTATTTTTTCCTTTTACCAAATAATCCTCTATGTTCTTCTCTTGATTTTATGATACCGATGGCCTTTAGCTCCCGCCGCGCCTCGATGGAGTCGGGATTGATCTCCAGGGCCTTTTTAAACTGGAGTATAGCCACGTCTTTCAGATTCTGAACCTTGTAGATAATCCCAAGGAAGATGGAAGGGCTTTCGATGGAGGGATTCAATGCCGCGGCCTTTTTCAAGTACGTTATGGCCCTGACCGCGTCGTCCCCCTTCTTGTTTTCCGCCGACAGGAAAAGGACCCAGCCGAGGTACGCCAGATATTCCCCCTCGTCCGGAACGAGCTTAACCGACCACTTGAAGGCCTCCATTGCGTTCCTGTAGTCCTTCTTCTTCAAATATATCTTTCCCTTTTGAAACTGAAGCTCGGCGTTTGTGACGTCCTGAAGCTTCGATTCGGTCATGTTCTCCTCGGGGGCTGACATGGAGCGTATGTACAGATCCCTCTCCTTTTCGTTTGAGAGAACCCTGTACGCCTTGTTGACGGTGTCGAAGATCCTGTTTACCGTTTTTTCCACCATGGGCAGCACATCCTGCGGGAAGGAGTCGGGATGATACTTCTTTGCGAGATGAAGATAGGCCTTCTTAATATCGGGGAGGGGAGTGTCCTGATCGACCCCGAGGACCTCGAAATAATTTTGACTCGCCATCTTCTGATACTTCTTGAGGATCTTTGTGGATAGTTCATCCTGTTTTTCGGCCTTATCAAAGCTCAAAGGAGAGGGTGTCGGAGACTGTTTTACGTCGAGTATGTGCATTATTATCGACGCGTAGAGGAGCTTGTTTGATTCGATGAACTCCAAAGGCGACATCTGGATGGTCTCTCTCACGGTTCGGGTTCCGTCGATCTGGTTTAACAGCCACTCCTCTTGGGGATTCAAACCCATCATGTTTTTCGAAAAGAGCTTGCTTTCGCCGGGATACAGGTAATAGTTATTGTAGGGCCCCATAGCCTTTATAATCCTGTCGAGGGAATAGCCCCACTTTATTCCCCTGATGATAATTGTGGGCATTGATATTCCGTCAAGATCGCCCCCCTTCGGGGCCAGGTCCCTCTTGATAAAGGAATACTCTCCGTCATTCCATTTGAAGAGGTTTAAGAGCTTATATAACGATTGGGTTCTCAAATATTTCTTAAGCTCTTCATCCGTCAAGAGAGAATAATTCACCATAACGGCGCCGTGCATCGTCTTGGTTTCAAAGGCGGCATTCAATGTCCTTTGATACTGCTCTTCGGTGATCTTCCCGATCTTGACGAGATACCGTCCAAGGACTTCCTGGAGCAGGTTGGAGTTTATTTTTAACGGCATTCCACGGCTGACGGAAATGTCCTTCTTTACCTTACCCCTGCTCAAGGTAAGGTTCCCGCTGATGCCCATCCCGTAAATCTCCGAGAGGAGCTTCGGGAAGGGAATATCTTTAAGATTTCCCCTAAAAGTTGCTTCTTGCGATGACATGGCCTGCTTGGAAGATCGATTATCTGAAATAAAGTAACATAAGATTATATATCAAATCCCGTTTAGTTATTCTTGCCAATAAGTTTTTTCATGGTCAAGGAACTTCCCCTTAAAACCGCTCGGGCCGGAAGCTCCCAAGACGGCAAAAATAGGCCAGACCCTTCATCTCCTATCAAAGGAATGGATGGTATTGATTCCGCTCACCGTTCGAGTCTTTATCCCTCGATAGAAAAATCTCGAACTAAAATTCCTTTCTCCCGAAAAAGAGGACCATAAGGAGCCAGAACAACATTGTGTATACAAGGGTGTGAATCACCGGCCAGAATGACATTACGGAATTTCCGAATAAATCGCCAACGAAGGACGCGGCGTAAAACTGCGTCGAGCCCCACTGGGGAAAGGCGAAGTAAAGTACTTTAACGATAATCAGCGTGACATTCGAACCGGATTCCTCCATACCTTTTCTGATGGCATCGAAATAAAACGGGATGTCAATCCCTATGCTGAAGACGTAGCCAACAATCCCGAATACCATGGCGATAATCCTTGCCGTGGCAAGAGAGACGAGGAATATGAAGGAGATCAGCATAAAGATATTCAGGGTAAATATCCCGAGGGCGATAAACAGCTCGAACGGCCAGGTCCCCGCCTTCAGGTAGGCCAGGAGGAAAAATCCCGTTCCCAGTATAGCCATGTTGAGGAGAACAACGGCCGATACGCCTATAAATTTTCCCATGAGATACTGGAAGCGGGAGATCGGCTTAGAGATGAAGACCGTAATTACGCCCGTCTCGATATCCCCCAAAAGCGCCCCCATGGAGAGAAGCCCCGCCAGGGTGAGTCCCCAAAAAATTATAACGTGAAAGCCCATTACGGTTCCAAAGGCCGCAACCTCATTAGGGGTGAGCTGCCTAGATTGGATCTGCATATCACCGGACATACACCCACGGGCCAACAGCAGAAAGAGGAGAGCGATGCCGAGGAGGATATAGAACAGCTTGTTTCTCAATCCTTCCTTGATAGTGTTGCCTGCAATAGCGAGTATCTGTTTCAATTTCCCCCCTCCTGTTTTACTACACGATAGAAAATATCCTCAAGCGATTCCCTCTCCTCGGAGATGGTAACCAGCCTGGCCTCCGCTTTGACGATTATCTCGGGGATTGCGGCCTTGGTGTTTTTGTCCTTGGGAGTCAGGTGGTATTTATTGCCATCGACCCTTACACTCTTGGAGACCTTTTCCAATCCCTTCAGGAGTTTTTGCGATCCCTCCTCCACTTCGACCAGAATCGTGGGGACGTTTTCGGAAAGCTCGCCCAAAGTTCCGGTTTTGACAAGCTTCCCCTTGTTCAGGATCGCCACTCTGTTGCAGGTTCGCTCAATCTCGGAGAGGAGGTGGGAATTTATAAAAACTGTCTTGCCCTTCTTCTTCTCTTCCAAGATTATGTCCCTAACCTCTTTCGTCCCTATTGGATCGAGACCGGAGGTGGGCTCGTCCAGAAGAAGGAGTTCCGGGTTGTGAATGAGGGCCTGGGCTATCCCTATCCGCTGAAGCATTCCCTTGGAATATTCCCTCAGCGGCCTATCGGCGGCCTCGGCAAGACCCATGACATCGAGGTATTTATCTATCCCCTCTTTCCGCTCGGACGAAGATAATCCGTACAGCCTTCCCGCAAGGTCGAGAAACTCGTGTCCCTTCAGGAAGCCGTGAAGCCTCATGTTCTCGGGAAGGTACCCGATCTTCCTCCTCATCTTCTTTCCCCCGACGGGGAGACCGAAAACAGAGACGTCCCCGGCGGTGGGGAATACAAGTCCCAGAATTATCTTTACGAACGTGGTCTTACCGGCCCCGTTGGGCCCGAGAAATCCGAATATCTCTCCCTCTTCAACATGAAGACCGAGATTCGATAACGCCCTTACCCTTGGGTAGTCCTTGAAAAGACCTGCGGCGCTGATTGCTTTCATATTCTATTTTGCCCCCTAATTTCTACTTTTTTCAATTGAAACGAAAAGTGTTCTCGAATCCATCATAAATCCAGGCATGGCATCAAGTCATGGAAAACATATTAAAAACTTAAAACTGCCCATTACCCTCCCTATTTATTAAATCCTTTTATAAATCCAATTGAGCCGGCCGGTCTGTGTTGAATGTCACAAATGAAATTTTAACTAAGTTCTAATCACAATTGTATTAATATATAACATTATATCTATATTATCAACTAAATTAGGGGGAAATGGTGAATTATTTTTTGGCTTGACAAAGAAATTATCCAATAATACCATTGTTTTTGACAACATATTCACTTCTTTTGGCGTCAAGTTTCATGTAATGGCTGAATAATTAAGGTGGGCAATGACAATCGACATCCACGGGCGTCTGGTAGATGAGAGATTTTTCGCGGAGGTCTACTGGAGGGGCTTTGCGAAGATGGCGCTTCCAATCATCAAGAGGATGGACGTTGACGCCGATGTCGATACGGTGGTGAAAGACATCTTTCCCGTCTGCTTCGACAAGGACGGCCGGAAGCACGTCGCCGCCATTAAGGAGGCGGGGATCGACAAGACCGTCTTATTGCCCTTTGACACAGGCCTTCTGTTCGGCGAGGGGGAGGTGTCCATCGAGGAGCGAAACGAGATGGTTTTCAGCGCCGCAAAAAGTACCGGGACAGGATAATACCCTTCGTCACGACCGACCCGAGGAGGACAGGCTTACGGCTGAGGAGGTGGATATGATCCTGGGACAAAATGCTATCTCCCTTCTCTCGCTCTAAATTCACCTTTTATCACATTGAACATTTAAATGACATTTTCAAGAGGTACGAATCTGTTGATAGAAGATAAATCGTATCAAAGGAGGAATTTTTTATGAGAACCAAGGATGAATATTTCGAGGATCTAAAGGGGCTGAAACCGAATATCTATATCGGCGGTGAGGTCGTCGGCCGCGACGATCCGAGGATCCAGCCGGGCAAAAACATAATAGCCCTGACCTTCGATGCCCAGGAAGATTCGGAGAGAAAGGAGCTCGTCACCGCCACATCCCACCTAGACGGGGCGAATATAAACCGGTTCACCCACGTACACCGGGGCATGGAAGACCTTCTGGCGAAGCAGAAGATGACGAGAATCCTCTGCCGGGACTGCGGAAGCTGTATCCAGCGCTGCATGGGGGTAGACGCGATAAACGCCCTTTCCGCCGTCACCTACGACTGTGACAAGGACAGGGGAACGGAGTACAACGGACGTTTCCTGGAGTTTCTGAAGAGATTTCAGAAGGGCAACATGGTAGGCTGCTGCGCCCAGAGCGACGTCAAGGGAGACAGAACGAAAAGGCCGCATCAACAGACCGACCCCGACCTTTATTTGAGGATTGTGGAGCGGAAAAAGGACGGGATCGTGGTGAGAGGGGCCAAGGCCCACAACACGATGGCGCCCTACGCGGAGGAGATAATCGCGATCCCAACGCGGTTTTTGACCCCGGAAGAGACCGACTGGGCCGTGGCCTTCGCAGTCCCCGCGGACACCCCGGGGGTAAGGCTCCTGACGAGGGTGACCTCAGTAAGGCCGAGGAGACCGGAGATAGACGCCCCGTACGTGAGACTGGGGGCGGCCGATTCATTGACTGTCTTCGATGACGTCTTCGTGCCGAACGAGAGGGTCTTTCTCTGCGGGGAGACCGAGTACGGCGGAAGGCTCGCACTCCTCTTCGCCCTATTTCACAGGCACAGCTACACCGGCTGCAAGCCGGCCGTGACCGATATCATGATGGGTGCGGCGGCCCTGGTCAGCGAATACAACGGCATAGAGAGGTCGACTCACGTCAGGGATAAATTGGCCGAGCTGGTGAGCGTTGCGGAGCTCACGTATTCGGCGGGGATAGCCGCGGCGGTGGAGAGCACGAAGCACCCCTCTGGGACGCAGATACCGAACGTGGTCTACTGCAACGTAGGGAGGCGTCACGCGGGGCTCAACATCTATCACGAATACGAGACCGTCTGCGACCTCGCCGGGGGGCTTCCCGCAACCCTCCCCTACGACGAAGAGTTTTTGAGCCCGGAGGTGGGACACCTCCTGAAGAAGTATATCAAGAGGAAGGACGATGTATCGGCGGAAGACCAGTATAGATGCTTCAGGTTCATCTCCGACGTGAGCGTCTCCGCCCTGGGGGGCGTTCTGCAGTACGCCGGGGTGCACGGCGGAGGCTCCCCGGTGATGGAGAACATCGCCATCATGGGGACGTACGACATCGAGGAGAAGAAGCGGCTGGTCAAAAAGCTTGCGGGGATAGCTCAATAAATCAAAAATTTGTGCCTCAAGACATCGCTGAAAACTTCGAAAACGGCGGGGTGAGAAGGCGTTTCAGATTAAAAAGAGTTGACCGAAAACACCTCTTTGGGTTATTATTGAGAAAAATAGTAAAAAAGGGAAATTCCGGGGATTAATATGGAATATGCATCATTTTTGGATTTATTACTCATTGTCTTGACCGTATTGCTCTTCGTAAACGTCATAATGAATAAGATGAGGATTAAGGAGCCCGAGGAAAACCTCGGGAGGGACGCCTTGCCCTCGGTCTCGGTCCTTATCCCGACGAGGAACGAGGCAAAAAATATAAAGGCGTGTCTCAACGCACTGGCGGCCCAGGATCACCCCCGATTCGAGGTAATCGTCGTGGACGACGCCTCCACCGATAAAACCCTCCAGCTGGCAAACGAGATCGCCTCAAGGAATGACCGATTCAGGCTGGCACGGGGGAGGGAGATCGCCCCCCACTGGATTGGAAAGCCTTACGCCTCCTTTCAGGCTGCCCAGGTCTCCCGGGGGAAATACCTCCTCTTCATGGACGCGGACGTGGTCTTGAACAGGAAGGCGCTGTCGATGATGGTGTCCGCGGCGAAAAAGAGGAGCGCTGGGATAGTCTCTATGATCCCCTTTCAGACAAAAGAAGGATTTATCGAGGGAATTTTAGCGCCCTTTAAATATTTTCACCTCTTTCTGCTCTTTCCCTCCTACGCCATGGATTGGCCCTGGGAGCCCCTTGCCGCCTACGCCCACGGACAGTGCATGATGATAGAAAGGGAGGCATACAAGAAGATAGGCGGGCATAGCTCCGGGAGCGAGAGTATAAGGGAAGGAGTGGCGCTGGCCAGGGCCATGAAGAAAAAAGGGGGGAAGATACGCCTCCTCTCCGGGGCATCCCTGGCGAAGGCGAAGGTTCACGGCAAGCCACCCGAGCTCTGGGAGGGGCTTACCAGATACCTGTACTCGATGGCGAACAGATCGATCATCGCGTCGATGCTCCTTGCCCTTCTCTATTTCGCCATTTTCGTCTATCCGGCAATTAAAATCCTGGTGCTCCCCTTCACGGCGGATTTTTCGGGGCTCCAGCTTATCGCCCCGATAGTACAAATACTGCTCGGAATCATCATGTTTGTGACCGCCGTGGGCAACTTCGGACTGACCTTCGGCGAGGCAATATTTCTACCACTGGGAGCCCTCATCTGGGTCGGGATGTTCATAAGGGCGATGCTCGTTGTGATGAGCAAGCAGGGGATAGTCTGGAAGGACAGGACGATTCACCTGTCGTAAACGGGGGTTGGAAAAATTTTTTTAGCCGGGACGTAATGCTATTGTAGATACTAATTCGGGTCCCTTGCTCGCGGTCATATTTGTGGTGTCGGGTCGCTGAAAATCGTTATGGTCGGCGGCCGATATTAATACATGTGAAAAGAAAAATGTCTAATTATGCTGTATTTTTAAGGAAACACCTGTTTTTATATATCGAGATTTCAGTTTCAGACGACGGCCGGGAAATAAAATTTAGCTAAAAAAAGGCTTCGATGTTTCTCGGTTTCAATGGGGATGAGAGAAGATAGATTACACATTTTTTTAGACAGTTAAAGTACATGAAGGTCGGTGGGTCCGTGGATTGGTTAGTGTTTGGGGGGGCGGTGAACTGCGGGATAAGGCGGGGCAATAAGTGTTTTGAGCCGAGGGGATGCGGTTTCGGGCCGTAAACGGATTGGGAAAACGCAGTTGTATCTCGGAAACAACAGCCCACGACGGGTGGAAGCACGAAAGGATGCGACCTGAAATAGCAGGTGGGATGCGGAATGTCCTTTAAGCTTATAAAAAAGTGAGAGTCAGAGGATAATATATAAAAGGGAGAGCCGAAGAGGGAAAGAGACAAAGAGGGAAAGGGGGGGAGGAAATAATACTATTTCTTGGGAAGCGCCTTTATAATCGCCTTGCCGTCTTTTTCCTCCACGGTGAAATCAACCCGGGAGACCTTGTACTTCTTCATTATCGCGTCGGACTGCTTCTTCAGGTTTGACGAGAGGACGTTGTAGTCGATGTTGACGGTGGATTCCCCGAGCCTCTCTTTCGTTTTTATGAGGCTTGAGAATACGCCCTCGAACTCCCTCGGTCCTGAACCGGACGGTCGGGCCGCTCTTCCCCCCGGCATCCCGCCCCCTTCGGAGGGGGGGCGGCCTGTCTGGGAGTTAATCGATTTTAACCTGTCCCTGTAGTCCGCCTTGAAGATGTCCCTAACATAGGTCCCCTCTTCGATCTGCCTCAATATCCTGTTCCAGTACTGGTTGTAGGAGTTGTATTGGGCAATTATGTTGTCTTTCCTGAACCGAATTGCAGTGTTGTTGATGTAGAGGGTGCTCAGGCGCCGGACGATTTTCTGGACCTCGCCTTTGAGCTTGGTGGGCTCAATCTTCTCAACGCCGGAAAAGTACTTGTCGTATTCCACCTTGAGATCCGCGAGCTTTGCCTCCAAGAGTCTGATTTGCTCCATCGGTTCCATAAAACAAATATAACAGAGGAAAAAGTTGGTGTAAAGTCAAAATTTTATCTTCGTCGCCACCATTTTTTATGCAAAAGCCGTTTTTTTACATTGTATTAAGGGCAAGTCTCTGATATACGTTATTTGTAATTATGAGGTGTTTGAATGGAAGCAGAGATTCTTAAGAGTATTTATCTGTTTGAAGACCTTAACGACGAAGAGCTCACAAAGGTTGCAGGGATAGTGTCGGAGGAAAAATTCCCGAAGGACCACGCCCTGTTTAA
Source organism: Candidatus Zymogenus saltonus (assembly GCA_016929395.1). NCBI lineage: Bacteria > Deltaproteobacteria > Candidatus Zymogeniales > Candidatus Zymogenaceae > Candidatus Zymogenus > Candidatus Zymogenus saltonus. The sequence goes on along the minus strand of JAFGIX010000052.1, from coordinate 45,094 downwards.
GGAAGGGGACAAGGGTGATAAATTCTATATCATACGCACCGGTTCCGTCAGGGTGAGCCAGGCCATAGGCGGGGCAGGAGAGGAGGCGTTGACAATCCTCGAAAAGGGGGAGTACTTCGGTGAGATGGCCCTTATAGATGACGCCCCGAGGTCCGCCGATCTGATAGTACACGAAGATACCGAGCTTCTCGTGATTTCGAAGAAGGACTTCGACGACCTCCTCTTTTTTGACAAGGACATAGCGTACAAGATTTTGTGGGCCTTTGTAAGAACCTTTTCCTCACGTCTGAGGGAGACCAACGAGAAGATCAAGGCCTTTCTTCACATGGCAGGGAATTTTTAATCCACACTTATGCTTTCTCTTGTAAAGAGCAGCGCGGTCTTGGGGATTGACGCCTACGTTGTGGACGTGGAGGTTGATCTTGCCGGCGGCTTGCCCCTCTTTTCCACCGTGGGGCTTCCGGATGCCGCCGTAAAGGAGAGCAAGGACAGGATCAAGGCCGCCGTAAAAAATTCAGGATTCGATTTTCCGCAAAAGAAGATTACGGTCAACCTCGCCCCCGCCTATATTAAGAAGGAGGGGTCGGCGTTTGACTTGCCGATGGCGATCGCCATCCTTGCGGCCTCGGGAGAGATCCCAAAGGACACACCCCTCAAATATATCCTTGTAGGCGAGCTCTCCCTCGATGGAGGCCTGAAATCGATAAACGGCATTTTGCCTATGGCGCTGGCGGCGAGGGAGGGGGGATTTTCCGGCATTATGGTCGCCGACGGTAACGCCGAGGAGGCGGCCTTCGTGGAGGGAATCGACGTAATACCGATAAAACGCCTCGAGGAGGGGGTGGGCTTTCTCAGGGGGGAGCTTTCGATACCGCCCAAGAGGGTAAATCGCGACGAGATATTCAACGAGAACAAGGAGTACGGGGTTGATTTCTCGGAGGTGAGGGGCCAGAGCCACGCAAAACGGGCTCTCGAGGTCGCCTCCGCCGGCGGACACAATCTCATCATGATAGGGCCGCCCGGGGCGGGGAAGAGCATGCTCGCCCAAAGGGTGTCGAGCATCCTGCCGGAGATGAGCTTCGAGGAGTCGCTGGAGACAACGAAGATCCACAGCATCGCGGGAAAGATGGACGGGAAGCCCATAATTGCCACGAGGCCCTTCAGGTCTCCCCACCACACCATATCCGATGTGGGGCTCATCGGGGGCGGCAACATCCCGAATCCGGGGGAGGTGAGCCTTGCCCATAACGGAGTGCTCTTCTTGGACGAGATACCGGAGTTCAAGAAGAACGCCCTCGAGGTGCTGCGGCAGCCCCTGGAGGATGGAAAGGTTACTATATCCAGAGCCTTAACGAGCATTACTTATCCATCACGATTTATGCTTATCGCCGCGATGAATCCCTGCCCCTGCGGTTATTTCGGGGATAGAAACAACGAGTGTACCTGTAACCTTAACCGCGTCAGGCAGTACAGGCAGAGGATCTCGGGACCACTCATGGACAGGATAGACATCCACATCGAGGTGCCTGCGGTGAAATACAGGGAGCTTGCGGAGAAGCCGTCCGAGAGTTCGGCGTCGATCAGAGACAGGATCAACGCCGTCCGCAAGATAGAGTACGAGAGGTTCAAGGATCGCCCCTACTTCTTCAACTCCGGGATGCCCCAGAGGGACCTGGAGCTCTTTGCACCACTCTCTTCCGAGTGCAGGGGCTTCCTCGAAAAGGTAATGAACAGGCTGAACCTCTCCGCCCGGGCGTACACGAGAATTATCAAGGTGTCGAGGACCATAGCGGACCTCGGCGGTGAAAAAGATATAACGCCCTCACATCTGGCCGAGGCGGTCCAGTACAGGAGTCTGGATCGGGATGTCTTTTAGTCGGTGGAAGGTTTCCATTGTACCGGACGGAACGGCCAAAAATCATCGGCCGAAAAGAGAGGCCCTCTGTTTAAAGTACAAATAGGGCCCTGCCCAGCAAAAAACTAAGCAGCGATCAGGGCTTTAGAGTACGAGGGAATAAGAAGTACTTCAGGAAGGATCAATTGAACTAAGGACAGCGGCCCTTTTCGGCGGCGGCAGTGGATTACATGGTAGAAGAGGGATTTTCAGATAAATGGTGAAAGCCGCGATGTTGGTAAAATTGGGTGGCGTGTCTACATCGTGAACCGAGGTTAAATTCAAAGGTCGGGGATATAGATTTAGGGAATTATTGTGAAAAAAGTATTTAGATAAGAAAAAAGGGATGAGGTTAAGCATCTACTGTTTATTATCGTATTCTCCTTGCCCCATCATACCCTACGTGCCCAATCGTATTTCTCCCTGCCCCTTCTTCCCCCCATGTCTCCCATATATCGTTCGCTTGCCGACAGGGGCGGCCCTTATCCTATCTTATCCCAGAGTTTTAGGATGGCCTTGGCAAGGAGATAATCATCCTTCGCCTTAATATACTCCTCGGTTTCCTTTTCGGCGTTATTTATTATATCCTCGGCCTTGTTGAGGTCGATTTCCGTCTGGACTTTGTCTATATCCCTTGATCTTATGCACCAATCGGGGAGGATAGTTACCTTGTCTTTTGTTACTTCGACGTAGCCGGTGGTTACCACCAGATAGTGTTCCCTTTTGGTGTCGATTCCGTAATAATTGACCTCGCCGATCCTGAGCTTCGTCATCAAACCGACGTGGCCCGGAAGCACTCCGAACTCCCCGTCGATACCCGGGCATACGACTTTATCCACCTCCTCGCTGGCGACGATCCTGTCAGGAGTAATTATATCAAGTTGGATTCCCATCTCTTTTTTTCCCCTAAGGGTTTAGGATAAATATCCAATTAGTAGTTAAAAAGCCTTCCCTTCTATCAGACCCTGCCCCCTTCCATCAGACATTGCCCTATCGCATCAGACCACGCACCTCTCACATCAACTCTCCCACTTGTATAAAATCCTGCCCCTCCATGTATCAAACCCTGCCCTCCTTCTATCAGCCCCTACCCCCCTTTTATTAGAACCTCCCCCCCATGTATTAGTCCCTGCCTCCCCTCTTTTGGAGGCTGGGATTACCCGGAGAGAGTCTTTGCCCTTTCGATGACCTCCTCTATCCCGCCGACCATATAGAACGCCTGCTCCGGGATATCGTCATGCTTTCCATCGACGACTTCCTTGAATCCGCGTATGGTCTCTTCGAGGGGGACGTACTTACCCGGAGTACCAGTAAATTCCTCGGCGACGAAAAACGGCTGGGAGAGGAATCTTTGGATCTTTCTGGCTCTAGAGACGACGAGCTTGTCATCTTCGGAGAGCTCGTCCATACCGAGAATGGCGATGATGTCCTGAAGGTCCTTATATTTTTGAAGGACGAGCTGAACGTCTCTTGTCACTTTATAGTGTTCCTCGCCCACAACCTGGGGATCCAGAATCCTCGATGTGGAGTCGAGGGGATCGACGGCGGGATATATACCAAGCTCCGAGATCTGCCTTGAGAGGACCGTAGTGGCGTCGAGGTGGGCGAACGTTGTTGCGGGCGCCGGGTCGGTAAGGTCGTCGGCAGGGACGTAGATGGCCTGTACCGAGGTGATGGAGCCTTTGCTGGTTGAGGTGATCCTCTCCTGCAGTTCTCCCATCTCCGTTGCGAGGGTGGGTTGATAGCCGACGGCGGAAGGCATACGTCCCAGAAGGGCCGAGACCTCGCTGCCCGCCTGGGTGAATCTGAAGATGTTGTCTATGAAGAGGAGAACATCCTGTCCCTCCACGTCCCGGAAGTACTCGGAGACGGTAAGGGCGGAGAGGGCGACCCTTGCCCTCGCTCCTGGGGGCTCGTTCATCTGGCCGTAGACCAAGGCCGCCTTATCGATGACCTTGCTTTCCTTCATTTCGAGCCAGAGGTCGTTTCCTTCCCTTGTCCTCTCGCCGACACCCGCAAAAATGGAAAATCCACCGTGGTGAACGGCTATGTTGTGGATAAGCTCCATGATGAAGACGGTCTTGCCCACACCGGCGCCGCCGAAGAGACCTACCTTTCCCCCTTTCGGGTATGGAGCTAAAAGGTCGACGACCTTGATTCCGGTCTCGAAGGCATCGACGGAAACGTCCTGTTCGACAAATTCAGGAGTCGGGCGGTGGATGGGCCACCGCTCTTTTGTATTGATGGGGCCGAGCTCGTCCACCGGTTCCCCGACCACGTTCATAATCCTGCCCAAAGTGCCTTCCCCTACGGGAACGGTTATATGCTCTCCGGTGTCGATGCCGACCATTCCCCTGACAAGGCCTTCCGTGCTGTCCATTGCTATGCAACGGACGACATTGTCGCCCAGATGCTGTGAGACCTCAACCACCAGATTTCCCTCTCTATCGTCGATGGAGGGGTTGGTCAACCTGACGGCTGTATATATTTCCGGAAGCTTATCCGGAAAAAATAAGTCCACAACAGGACCAATAACCTGAATAACTTTACCTTGGTTCATATCTAAACAGCGCCCTCCTTAGCCAACGTAACTTGAATATGCAAAAGAATTTGAAAACAATATAAGAAAACAGCACAAATTTCAAATCCTAAAAAAGCACCGAACAACTTTTTAGTGGAGGAAAAAGCTTCCTTTACTTTTGGATAAAAAGTTATATAACCAAAAATACATTTAAGTTGCCTTTCGAAGCCCCATTAAAACCGGTTTGCACCACTTTATCGTTAAATGATTATATTAACCTCTCTTCATGATTCCCGACAACGATTAAGCCAAAAAGATCTCTTGTACCCGAAAGTTCGGGTTTCCTAAAAGTTTAAAGCGCCTCAGCCCCCCCTACAATCTCAATAAGCTCTTTGGTAATAGTCTCCTGGCGGGCGCGATTGTACTTTAAGGTAAGCTTTTCGATCATCTCATCGGCGTTGGATGTGGCGCTGTCCATTGCGGTCATCCTTGCTCCCAGCTCGGAGGCCTCCGATTCAAGGAGGGCCCTGAAAACCTGAATCACGATGTTTTTCGCCAAGATATCGTCCAATATCTCCGTTTCGGAAGGCTCGAAGATATGTTCGAGGGCCAACTCACCATCGGGCACCTTAAGGGGGACGATAGGGATGATCCGATCGAAGACGATCTTCTGGCTCATTACGGAAAGGAACCTGTTGTACATTAGGTATATTTCGTCGACCATACCCGACAGAAACCTGGTCTTTATATCGGAGGAGATATTGCCCGCCAGCTCGAAATCGACGTTTCCCGAAAATCCCACGAAGTCTCTGTATATTTGAATGTCTCTTTTTTTGAAGTAGTCGTATCCTTTTTTACCGATGATCGTAAATTGAATATCGGAATATCTCTTCCTGTTCTCCCTGACGAACAGCTCGGTCGATTTGATGATATTCTGGTTGAAGGCTCCACAGAGTCCCTTATCGGAGGTCAGGATGACAAGCATCACCTTCTCCGCGGGTCTTTTCTTCAGGAGGGGATGAGCATCCGGGCTGGTTCTCAGCGCGATGCTCGCCAGCACCTCCATCATCTTATCGGCGTAGGGTCTTGCCTTCTCTATCCTATCCTGAGCCTTTTTGAGCTTTGCGGCGGCGACCATCTTCATGGCGCTCGTGATCTGCTGGGTGCTTTTTACAGATAGGATTCGTTTTCGTATGTCTTTGAGATTCGCCATAGGGTTGCCGTTATATTTCTTTTAAATAGCTTTTCAAATTTCTGCCAAGCTTAATTGGTAAAATTAGACTATAAAATTCTTTTTGAAATCGGTGATTATCTTGGAGAGCTGCCTTTCGAGCTCGCTCGTGAGCGCTCCCTTTTCCTTTATCTCCTTTAATACCTCGGGATTTTTGGTCTCCATAAAGAGATAAAGGTCTTCCTCATACTTTTTTAAAACATCTTCCGGGTATTCGTCCACGAAGCCGTTTGTGGCGGCAAATATGATAAGGACCTGTTTTTCCACGGGCAGAGGCTTGTATTGGGGCTGTTTCAAAATTTCAACGAGCCTGCTTCCCCGGGAGAGCTGGGCCTGGGTCGCCTTGTCTAGGTCGGAGCCGAACTGGGCAAATGCGGCCATCTCCCTGTACTGGGCGAGGTCGAGCCTCAGTGAGCCGGCCACCTGCTTCATCCCCTTTATCTGGGCGCTGCCGCCGACCCTGGAGACGGAAAGTCCCACGTTGATGGCCGGTCTAACACCCGAGTAGAAAAGGTCGGATTCGAGGAATATTTGGCCGTCGGTGATGGAGATTACATTCGTCGGGATATACGCGGAGACGTCTCCCGCCTGGGTCTCGATTATGGGAAGGGCGGTTAACGATCCACCCCCCTTGTCGTCCGAAAGCTTGGCCGACCTCTCCAGGAGCCTCGAATGGAGGTAAAAGACGTCCCCAGGATACGCCTCTCTTCCCGGGGGCCTCCTCAGTAGGAGCGAGAGCTGACGATACGCCATTGCGTGCTTTGAAAGGTCGTCGTAGATTATAAGGGCGTGACTCTCGTTGTCTCTAAAATACTCGCCCATGGTGACGCCGGAGTAAGGCGCAATAAATTGGAGCGGTGCGGGTTCAGATGCGGTCACAGCCACGACAATGGTTTTATCCATGGCGCCGAATTTGTTCAAGATGTCCACCACCCGGGCGACCGTGGAGCGCTTCTGACCGATGGCCACGTAGATAGAGACAACGTCCGTATCCCGCTGATTCAAGATGGTGTCCAAGGCAATGGCGGTCTTTCCCGTTTGGCGATCGCCGATGATCAACTCCCTCTGTCCCCTCCCGATGGGTGTCATTGAGTCGATGGCCTTGATTCCCGTCTGGAGGGGCTCCTTTACCGGCTGGCGATATACGATGCCGGGGGCCTTGACCTCGATGGGGAAGAAGTTCTTGGTTTTTATGGGGCCCTTTCCGTCGATCGGTTGACCGAGGGCGTTGACGACCCTGCCCAGGAGCTCCTCTCCCACTGGGACCTCGGCGATACGGCCGGTCCTCTTTACTATATCACCCTCCTTTATGTGCCAACCCTCACCGAATATAGCCGCGCCCACATTGTCTTCCTCGAGGTTTAGAACAATACCGGTAAGTTCCCCCGGAAACTCCAAAAGCTCGCCGGCCATGGCGTTTTCGAGGCCGTGAATCCTGGCGATGCCGTCGCCGACATAGAGGATGGTACCGGTTTCAGAGATTTCGAGTTTCTTTTCGTAGTCTCGAATCTGCTTCTTTAAAATACTGCTTATCTCTTCGGCTTTGATTTCCATATCAATTAACGTATTCCTTCTTAAGATTATAACCAATATTGTTCAGCTGGGTCTTTATACTTCCGTCAAAGACCAATCCACCCACATGGGCGATAATACCACCGATTATTTCAGGATCGAGACTGACGTCGGCGACTATCTCTTTGCCGATAGCGGCCGAGAGTCCCTTTACAATTTTATTTAAATCCGCCTTGGTCAGGGGGGAGGCGCTTATTATCCTTGCCCTGACCCTTCCCTCCGCCTCATCCAAAAGGGTGTTGTAGATTTCAACTATATCCCCCAAGAATGAGAGCCTTTCCTTTTCAAAGATCAGACGGATGAAATTCTGCACCACATTTGAAAATTTAAATTTCGGCAAAATCTCCTCAAGGGCGGCCCTTTTGTTCTCCAGAGATTCCGAAGGCCCGACAAAAAAACTCCAGAGCATTTTGTCACTTTTAAGCATGGTGAAAAAAGAGGATATCTCCTTTCCGTATTGCTCCTTTTTGTTGTCTTCCTTGGCAAGCTCCATCAGGGCTCGTGCGTACTTTCTTGCAACGGTTTTTTGAATCATGTCAGTTTAGCAGTCTTTTCACTAATAGTGTTTTCAATATATTCGTTGGTCATTCTCGAGATGTCTTTTTTCTTGATATTCTTTTTCAGTATCTGTTCCGCGATACTTAAGGCCAAATCAACGGTCTCGGTCTTGATGGCCTGCTTTGCCATGATCAGCTCATGTTCAATACTCTTTTCGGCCATAAGTCGAATCTTCTCCGCCTCCTTGGCGGCGGTTTCAATCAGCCGTTGACGCTCCCTTTTCCCCTCTTCGAGAAAGGTTGTCCTGAGCTCTTCGACCTCTTTCTTAACCTTTGAAAACTTTGCGGTAATCTCTTGGTACCTCTTTTCGGCGTTAATCTTGGATTCCGCCGCGTCATCGAGGGCCTCGCGGATGGCCTTTTTTCTGTTCGAGAAGAAATCGATAATCTTTTCTGTAAGGACAACGTGCAATATGATGATCAAAATAGAGAAGTTGGCTATTCTCCATGCGAAGTCCTCGAATCTGTTAATGTCGCTTTCAAGCGAAAGGGCAAATTTTTTCAGGAAGGCGACATTTTGCATGGCATCGATGGATACCACGCCGTTGGCGAGAAGCGTCGTATAGAGGGCCAAGGAGATGGAGACTACTGCAAAGATTATCAGAACGGTAAGGGAGCGAGTGAGTTTTATCTTCAGGTTCATTTTAAATCTCCCTTTCGAGGATCTTCTCGGCGATCACTTTAGAGAGGACATCGGCTTCATTTTTCATCTTGGCTAAGGCCATTTCCGATTCCTTTGCGATCTCCTCTTTAAGCTTATCCGTCATATTCTTGGACTCTTCTTTGGCTGTCTTAATAATTTCGGATTCCCTTTCGATCCCTTCGGATCTCAAACGCTCTTTCTCCCTGCTTGCTTCGATTCTTGCCTCTTTGAGGGCTGTTTGGTACTCGTTAAATATCCTTTCCGACTCCGCCAGAAGGCGCTCCGACTCTTCTTCGTTTCCCTCTACCCTGTTCCTCCTTTCATCGAGGACTCTAAGTATAGGCTTTACCAGGAGCCAGTTTATCACGAGGACAAAGGCGAGGAAGTTTATCATCTGTATAAAGAATGTGAAATTAAGTTCCAGCACTTTTTATATTACCCAAAGAAACGGTTACAATAAATGAATGAATAGTCATTCAACAGAGAATTTACCATATGCCCTTTTTTATGTCAAGGGGAATTTTTAAAAAAAGAGTAAAAATAACGGGCAAATAGAACGGGATTGAGTCAACCGTCAGTGGGTGGAGCCGCCGCTGTTACTCTTGTTTACTTCCTTGACCATGTAGTGGCCCGTCTCCCTCAGCGATGTTGAAAACTTGGTCGCCGTAAGCTCATCCTTTATCCGCTCCATCCTGCAGTTGCCTTCAAAGATGCCCCCCTCGTGTATGACAAAAGTGGGGGTTTCGATCTCGCCGTAGAACCTCCCGGGCGGTGAGATTTCCACCCTTCTGGCGGCCCTGATATTTCCCTTTACAAGGCCGTTGATGATAATCGTGTCGACCTCGATCTCGCCCTCTACCTTGCCGTTGTGCCCAACGATAAGGATGTCCTTTGCGAAGATATCGCCCTTAAGCTTTCCCTCCACCCTTACCGTTCCCTCAAAGGAAAGGGATCCCTCGAAGCTAGTTCCCTCCCCCAAAAAAGCGTTAAGCTCGGATGTCTTGTCGAAGCTTTCCGGTTTCTTGCCGCCGATGATCTTGACTTTTCCAAACATGATATTATCCCCCAACAGAAGTTTTAAAATAAAAAAACCGAACAAAAAAAATATATATTCGCACCTTACCGTTCCGCCGGAAAACCTGAATTAGACCGAAAAAATAGGTTCATTTAACGGTTCAAGATTTCAAGATATCCGTCAATCTCTCCAGTTCCTGGTCTGAATAATACTCTATCTCTATCTTCCCGCCGGCTCCCCTGGAGACGATCTTTACTCTTGTTCCGAGGGTCCGGGTAAGCTCGTCTTCGATGTCCAGGAGAAGGTGATCTACCTCCCTCGCCAATTTTTCAGGCTCGCCCTCTTTCATTCTCTTAACCAAAGACTCCGTCTCCCTCACGGACATCCCCTTGGACGTGACCCTTTCCCTCGCCTTGAGGATCGACCTCTCGTCGTTTAGGGAAAGTAAAGCCCTTGCGTGACCGGAGGAAAGGACTCCCCTTGCCACATCCTCCTTTACGACATCGGGAAGGGAAAGGAGCCTCAAGGTGTTTGCTATGGTGGACCTGTCCTTGCCCACGCGCCCGGCCAAATTCTCCTGGGTAATATCGAATTCCTCGATCAGCCTAAGATAGGCGTTGGCCTCCTCGATCGGATTGAGGTCTTCCCTCTGGATATTTTCGATTAATGCCAGCTGTAGGATCTCGGAGTCTGATACATCCTTGATCACCACGGGAACGCGCTCGAGGCCCGCCCTCTTTGCAGCCCTGAGCCTACGCTCTCCGGCGATGAGCTCGTAGCCGTCTTCTGAGCTTCTGACAATAAGGGGTTGGATAATCCCATTCTCTTCGACGGAGGCGGCAAGCTCCTCTATCTTTTCGTCATCGAAGTCCTTCCTGGGCTGATAACGATTGGGGATAATGTCCCCCACCTTTACCGTAAAGAGATCTCCATGGGTGACCTTTCCCACTCCCTTTTCGATGAACTCTTCCACCGGTGCGGCGTCCGGAATGAGCGCGGAGAGTCCCTTCCCAAGTGCCTTTCTCTTTGCCATTATCTCTCTCTCCGAATAATTTCCTGAGTGAGCTCCAGGTAGCTCATTGCCCCCTTCGAGTTGATGTCATAGAGGATGATGGGCAGCCCAAAGCTCGAGCATTCCGAGAGACTAACGTTTCTTGGAATAACGCTTTTAAAGACCTGTTTGCCGAAATGTTTTGTCACCTCCTCCTGAACCTGATGGGACAGGTTGTTTCTTGAGTCGAACATTGTGAGGAGGATACCCTCGATGACGAGTTGTTTGTTTATATTCTTTCTGATAATGTTTATGGTGTTTAATAGCTGACCCAACCCCTCCAGGGCGAAGTATTCGCACTGCAGGGGGATGATGATGCTGTGTGCCGCCGTGAGGGAATTTACGGTTAGAAGTCCCAGGGAGGGCGGGCAGTCTATCAAGACATAATCGAATCTGTCCAATATCTCTTCGATCCCCGACTTCAATTTTTGCTCCCTGCCGATAGCCCCGACAAGTTCTATCTCCGCTCCGATCAGGTCGGTGTTCGAGGGGGCGAGCATCAGGAAGGGGAGCTCCCTTTTCGGCTTCAATAATATCTTCGATATGGAGGTTTTTTCAATAAGGACCTGGTAGATGCTCTCACGGACCTCGTTCTTGTCGACTCCGAGCCCGCTCCCGGCGTTGGCCTGAGGATCGATATCGATGACGAGGGTCTTTCTCTCCGCCGCAGCCAGAGAGGCGGAGAGGTTAACGGCGGTGGTGGTCTTTCCCACCCCCCCTTTTTGGTTTGCAATACAAATTACCTTTGCTGCCATATTGTATTTAAGCCTGATACAGAATTGAATTGAGATCGAAAAATACGAAGTAATATATCACAAAGTTCTAAATATCGGAAGTGGAAAATGGAACATAATAAGATAAAAATGACAATAATTTGAAAAAAATCCCCTGCTTGTCTTGCCGATAAGGAATTAAATTGCCGAAACGTTTCACGTGAAACACTCCCGGGGGGCGATCCGTCGAAAAAAAGGGGCAATTGTTTCACGTGAAACAATTGCCCCCCGAAATGCCTTGAATAATCAATGCCCCTATTTGCCGACGCAGAATCGGGAGAAAATGGCGTCGAGCACATCTTCGGCTCCTACCTCTCCAGTAATCTCCTTAAGGGATGTCAACGCACCGCGGATGTCCACAGCCAGTAGCTCCGGCTCAAAACGTCTTTTGATCCTCCCTTCCCCCGGGCCGTAGATATTTTCCCCGTTTAATATCTCTGTTAGGGATCTCCTTGCGCCCAAGAGGGCCTCAAGGTGTCTCGCGTTGTTTATGATTATCCTGTCGGAAGCGGCCCCGCCTCCCCCCGCCTCATCGAGGAGGAGCCTCCTGATCTCCGATCTCAAATCGTCTATCCCCCGGCCCGTCAGAGCTGAGGTGAAGAGATAGGGAAAGGGGAGGTCTTCCATCTCGTTTATACGCATATCTTCCTTTCCCTCCGGTTCATTGACATCGAGGAGATCGACCTTGTTCAGGACGACGAGGGTTGCGACTCCCTCCTTTACGGCCCCCCCGCCCTCGATGAGATAGATCATCCTCTCCTCCTCATTGCCGATTTCCGATGTCACGTCGATCACAAGGAGGATTATGTCGGCCCCCGAGACCGCCTCCCATGCCCTTCTGACCCCCTCCCGCTCCGCTTCGCCCAGGACCTCCCGGATGCCGCACGTGTCGACGATCTTGAGCGGGATGCCGTTAATTCTGGTAAAGTCCCAGACGGTATCTCTGGTCGTTCCGGGCTCGGCCGTTACGATGGCCCGATCCGCCCCCAGAAGCCTGTTCATCAGGCTCGACTTCCCCACGTTGGGACACCCGAGAATGACCACGCTCGCGCCCTCTTTCAGCATCCTCCCCCGGCGGTATGTGGAGAGGAGTTCTTCTATCCTCTTCAGGATACGCTCCGACTCTTTTATGACGACCTCCCGGGATATTATCTCGGTCTCCTCGTCCGGGAAGTCTATTGAGGCCTCCACGTCGGCGAGGAGCAGAACCAGCGCCTCCTTCATATCCTCGATCTCTCCGGAGAGCCCGCCGAAGAGCTGGCCCGCCGAGACCAGAAGGCCCCTCTCTGTGACGGAGGTGATAATGTCCAGCACCGCCTCCGCCTGGGCGAGATCGAGCTTCCCGTTCATAAAGGCCCGCCTCGTGAACTCCCCGTTTTCGGCGGGACGCGCCCCCGCGGACACGGCTCCCAATACCACCGACTCTAAGAGGAGGGGGCCGCCGTGACACTGGAGCTCCACGACGTCTTCCCCGGTGTAGGAGCTGGGCGATTCCATGAAGACAAAAAGGGCGCGGTCGATCGCCTTCCCGTTGGAGTCGAGGACGTCGCCGAGGTACATCCTGTGGGTTTCGATTTTTTGAGGCTTTTGGATAAATCTGAAGAGCTTTTTCCCAATGGAGAGGGAATCGGGGCCGCTGAGACGGACCACCCCTATTGCACCCTCTCCCCAGGGCGTCGCCACCGCGACAATTGTGTCGGCATCGATCTTTCGGTCAAAATCTCTGTTCATTTATTTAAAAGAAAGGCTGTTATGGAAAAGTTGGAAGCGAATTTATAAGTCGAAGAATATCTCCCGGGGTGTAATCTTATATTGAGCTTTTGAGTTTTTTTAGCCGTGATAAAAAAGACGACATCGGACATTGCTATTGATTGCTATGGGCCGTAGGCTTTTATCTTAGATCTCTTGATTCTAAAAAGATATTCCCTCGTCAAAAATTCCGCAGCCCCCGCTGAAATGGCAAATCGGTCTGAAGTCTGATGCCAAGATGAAGTTGATCGAAGATTGAAGACCCTTATCTCTTGACCGGATAGATTATGACCTTTCTCTTCTCGCCCTCCCCCCGGCTCTCCGTCTTGAGCTCTTTATCCGTCTTCAGTGCCAGGTGAAAGAGCCTTCTCTCCACGGAGCCCATAGGCTCGGCCGCAACCGGTTTCCCGAGCCTCTTTGCCTTTTTGCCGAGGCTTATGGCTATCTTCCTGATCGATTGCTCACGACGGCTCCTGTATCCCTCGCTGTCGATGACCACCCGTATCCTCCCCTCGTGGATTCGCTGAATGTATCTATTTGTGATGTACTGAAGGGCGTCCAGCGTCTGTCCCCGCCTTCCGATGACTAAACCTTCCGATTCCCCCCTGATATTGAGATTCAATCCGTCTTCGTCCTCGACGCCCTCAACCCTGGCGCCTATTTTCATCTTTCTCAATATCTCGGACAGGAACTCTATTGCGTCTCTTAATGCCCTCTGGGAGTCGGCCTCCCACGCCCTGATGGTGATCTTTTTCTTGCCCAGAAGCCCGAAGATTCCCCCCGCTCCCGAATCTATAACCCGATACTCCATGCTGTTCCGATCCAATCCGAGTTGACCCGCCGCGCTTTTAAGGGCGTCCTCGAGGTCGACGCCGGTTACGACTATGCCCAAATCCTCGTTCTGTCCTGCGTGATCGTTAGAATCCATTACGGAACCTTAATCCTTTACTATCTTGTTTGTCACAAGCTGCTGGGCTATTGACAAGATGTTGCTCACGAGAAAATAGAGCACCAATCCCGAAGGGAGGTTGAGGAAGATGACCGTAAAGACAATCGGCATCATGAGCATAATCTTCTGCTGGGTGGGATCGGCGCCGGTGGGTGTGAGCTTCTGCTGGAGAAAATATGAGAGCCCCATGACGATGGGAGTCACGTAATAAGGATCCTTCTCCGAGAGGTCTTGTATCCACAGCCAGAACGGGGCGTGCCTCAAGTCTATGGCGACATAGAGCGCCTTGTAGAGGGCGATAAAAATCGGAAGCTGAAGGAAGAGGGGAAGACACCCGCCAAGCGGGTTTATCTTGTGGGTCTGGTACAGGCGCATTACCTCCTGGTTCATCTTCTCCTTGTCGTTCTTGTACTTCTCCCGGATCTCCTTCATCAGGGGCTGTATCTTCTGCATATCCTTCATCGACTTCATCGACTTGTGGGTTATCGGATACAGTAAAAGCCTGACGACAACGGTAAGCAGGATTATCGCGACGCCGTAGTTCTTGAATATGATAAAGAAGAACTTCAAAAGCTTTACAAGGGGAATGGAGAGGAATGCGAAGAAACCGTAGTCGATCGCCTCGCTCAGGGAATGGCCGACCTCATCCATCGCCTTTGGGTCTTTGGGGCCGAGGTACAGTCCCATGTCTCCCTCGAAAGACTCCCCGGCGGAGAGGGAGAAGTCCCCGACTCTATAGACGCCCTCGATCAACTCCGTCTCCAGCCTTATCGCCTCCGTCGTTTCTCCCGGAACTTCCTTTATCAAAAGGGCCAGCATAAAATATTTTGAGTCGAAACCGATCCACGATATGTCACCCTTTATGACCTTATCCTCCCCCTCTTTTACCTTCGCCGCAACTTCCCTCTCCACTTTTCCGTTTATGAAAACAAGAAAACTCGCCGGAAACTGGTATCCACTAAAGAGACTGAACGACTTTTTCTCCTCCTTCTTCACATATTCAAAGAGGGATACATCTAGATCTCCCTTGACCTTTTTGTCGGTTAGATTGTATATCTTGAAGTCAAAATCAATCCCGTAGGTATCGGGGTTGAAAGTGTAGCTCTTCTCGACCCGGAAATTTTCCCCCTCCCAGACAAGAACGACGCTTTTAGGCTCATCGCCCTCATTCAGCTCGATCTTATCCGTCGCCTCTGTGGCATATACTATATCCTCGCTGAACTCCTCGAGATTTGTGTCGAAGGCGATCTTAGGGGAGAGGTCCTTCACCTCTTCGAGAATTATATCGACCGGAGGCGAGTTTTCCTCTATCGCTTCCGAGTAATCGTTCAGTCTGAAGGAGGAAATCCTTCCCCCTTCGGTGGTCAGTACAGCGTTGTATTTCGGGGTTGTAATTTCGATCTCCCTCCCCGCCTCCTCGACCGGAGTCGGGGACTTTTTCCCCTTGGGCTCCGGTTTTGCGGTCTCCACGGGGGTCTTTTCGGCGTCCGGCTCATCGGTTTTTGTCGATTCTTCTTTTGTAATCTCCTCGGTGGTGCTCTCTTCACCGGGAGCGGGTTTCTCCGGCGGCTTTACTAGAAATTTCTGCCAGATTATAAGTATAAGGAAGGAGAGGACGATGGCCAAAAGGGTCTTTTTATCCATGTGTGGGTCTCCAATATTTTCCGATTATATAATTTAATGACATGTTTTCTATTTATCCTTTATTATCTGCGGCACTTTATTTAGCAATCAAAATCTTCAAAATCCATTCTCAGTTTGACCTTTTTCACGGTCGGTTTTCAACTTCTCCGATAATCTCGATACGGCGCCGATGATTTCTTCCATGAAGAAATTCAGAGAGAGGGCACCGGGCCTTTCCGTAACGATGATCAGGAGGTCGGCCGAAGGGGGGAAGGCCTTCTTGTTCTGTCTAAATACTTCCCTGATTAATCTCTTTATCCTGTTTCTCACGTACGCCTTGCCGATCTTCTTGGGCACCCTTATTCCGATTCGGGTGATGTCCAGATTGTTCGGAAGCTGAATGATGACAAAGGGGCCGCCAAACACCTTCGTGGTTTTTCCCCTGTAAAGTTTGAACCTTTCAAAATCGGTTTTCTTTCTGATTCTCTCGCTTCTGGAAAAAGTCTTTTTTTCCACCGAATTCCCGGCAGTTTTGTTTGTAAAAAAACCTAAGTAAAATATCTTGAAATTAGATCGGCACTCCTGTCTAATCTTGCCCCGATAATTGAGCCGCGTTTCCAATCCCAAAAAAGGCAAATTCCCCGAGCAATATTTGCCTCCCCCTTAAAAAATTCGCCCACCCCAAGAAATTCGCCCAACCCCTACCGTAAAAAACAAAACCGCCCCTGAAAAATATAACCCGGGGCGTGAAAGCTCTTAAAGCAGTAATGACCGGCCGCTTAAGATGAAAAAATGTTTTGTCGGATTTTGTAGGTCAAGGCAAAGACTATTTGAACAGCGGTTATTTAAGGAAGCATCGCGAACGGGATCTGCTCTCCTCCCCCTTTCCTCCGCCTTTCATTCCCCTCACTTTCCCTATTCTTCCCCAACAAATCCAATCAAGAGCCGCCCTTCGCTTTTTTATCACGCGGAGAGCCTCTTTCTCCCCTTTGCCCTTCTCCTTTTTATAACGTTCCTGCCGCCGGGACTGCTCATCCTCTTCAAAAAACCGTGGTTTCTCTTTCTCTTTAAGTTGCTTGGCTGAAATGTCCTTTTCATAAACCTATACCTCTATTTCTAAATGAGATTTTACCATAAAACTTCATAATTAAATCATTAAATGGCCAGATTGTCAAGAACTTTGAGTTGATTTTTATTGAGTGAAGGGGGAGGGGGTTGTTTCCCAAAAGAAGCCCTGTTTTGAAAAATTGCCACCTCAGATCATCAACAACTAAGAGGGATTATTGGCAAATTTATTGGGATAGGGATGTGGGGATCGAAATACACTTAATAGTCCGGCGGGCATTGATCAGAGGAGGTTTTCCCGGACGTACCGAACCCCGTTCTTGAAGATGAGGAGTCCCTTCCCCTCCCGGTTTTGTGTATCCGACGAGCCATTTTGGGAGTACTCCCTCGTCCAGCGGGGATGTTGCGTAAACGACATGAATCCCTCGGGATGGGGCATCAGCGCCATCAACCGGCCCGACTCGTCGCTTATCCCGGCGATCGATCGAAAGGAGCCGTTCGGATTTTTCGGGTACTCCATGGTGGGATTGTAATTCTCGTCGGAGTATCTGAAGATGACGAGGTTTTTCTTCTCCATCTCATCGAGGACTTTATCCTCGGCGACGAATTTTCCCTCGCCGTGCCTCACGGGGAGGTAGAGGTCCGTAATCCCCTTCGTGAAGACGGAGGGAGATTTCTCGTCCACATGAAGATATACCCACCTGTCCTCGAAGCGCCCCGAGTCGTTGTAGGTGATGGTAGTGGACTGGGTGCCGTAGGTCTTATTGACCGCGGGAAGGAGACCGAGCTTCACCATCAGCTGAAAGCCGTTGCATATTCCTATTATCAACTTCTCGTCGGAGACGAACTCCATGATGGAATCTATCAGCCTCTCGCCCGTCTCCACCATCTTTGAGAACTTGAGCCTGTTGGCCATCGCCTTTGCGGCGCCGAGGTCGTCGCCGTCCAAAAAGCCGCCCGCCAGGGCGAGGATGTGGTAGTCGTCAAGCTTTACCTCGCCGTAGACTATCCGGCTTATGTGGACGATGTCGGAGACATCGGCCCCCGCCAGCCTGAAGGCGAAGGCGGTCTCCATCTCGCAGTTCGTCCCGTTTCCCGATATTGTTATTACCTTTACTCCGTCTTTCATGACAAATTTTTCAATCCTTTTCGTTCAGCTTTTTAAAGGTACAATTTTTCGCGTTTCTATTTGCGTCTTCATTTTTTTACCGGGTCAAAACATCAACGGCTTTTGCCATGCCTCCTTCAACTTCCCGATCTCTATATTAACAACAACCTTCCCAGAGAGACCAGTAATGACGAGGCGTTTCTCCTCGGTTACAATCCCCACGCGGGCAAAGCCCGACTTTTTAACAACCCTCTCGAAGCTCGATGCGTCCTTGGGCCTTACGGTCACTACAAACCTCCCCTGGGACTCGGAGAAGAGGAGGTAGTCGTCCCTCGTGACGCCCTCTCTTGGAACGGATTTCAGGTCTATCTCCATCCCCAGCTCGCCGGAGAAGGCGCTCTCGGCCAGCGCCGCCCCGAGCCCGGCGTCGGAGACGTCGTGGCACGACCTGACGAGGCGGGCCCGAATCGCCTTGTAAAGGGCGCGGTAGAGGAGGAGGTTTGACCTCTCGTCCACAGTCGGGACCGAGTTTCCGATAAATCCGTGATGAGCGAAGTATTCGCTCCCTCCCATCTCCTCTTTGGTAATCCCAAGGACATAGACGAGATCGCCGCCGCTCTTGACGTCCATGGTGACGCACCTGGTCACGTCGTCGATCCTTCCGATGATGGAAAAGAGGATCGTTGGGGGGATAGATATCTTTGTCTCCCCGATCATGTAGTCGTTCTTCATGCTGTCCTTTCCCGAGATCATCGGTATCCCGTAGTGGGTCGTTATGTCGTAGAGGCCCCTGTTCGCCCTAACGAGCTGGGCGAGCTTGTGCTCGCCGTCCGGGGTCTTTTCGCTCTTCACCGGGTCGCACCAGCAGAAGTTGTCGAGGCCCGCCATGTAGTCGATGTTTCCGCCCACGGCGACCGCGTTTCTGACCGCCTCGTCCACGGCGATCTTTGCCATCCGGTAGGTGTCGATGTCTGAGAACTTCGGGCAGATGCCGCTCGATACGACTACCCCCTCCCTTTTCCCCAGAACCGGGGTCAGCACGGCGGCGTCGGAGGGGCCGTCGTCTTTAATACCAACAAGAGGCTTTATGACGCTCGTCCCCTGTACCTCATGGTCGTACTGGCGGACGACCGACTCCTTGCTGGCAACGTTGAGCCTCCCCAGCAGCTTCAACAGTGCATCGTTCAGGTCTTCCGGAAGAGGAAGGTCACTCTCTCCCGGCTCCGGGTGTTTCGGGGGGGTCCACTTGGCCGTGAGCTTCATCTTCGGATTCCCTTCGTGGAGGAAGTCCATGTCGAGGTACGCCGCTGTCTTCCCCTCGAAGAGGATGTGGAATTTGCCGGAGTCGGTGTATTCCCCAAGGACAGTCGCCTCCACGTCCATCCTCTCGGCCAGATCGAGGAAACTGTCGAGCTTATCCGGGGGGACGGCAAGCGTCATTCTCTCCTGAGCCTCCGAGAGGAGGATCTCCCAGGGACGAAGACCTTCGTACTTGAGGGGCGCCCTCTCGAGGTGGAGGATGCACCCGCCGGTGTCCCTTGCCATCTCGCCCACCGACGATGAGAGGCCGCCGGCGCCGTTGTCGGTTATGGCGTTGTAGAGGCCGAGGTCTCTGGCGACGAGGAGCATGTCGGTCATTCGCTTCTGGGTTATCGGGTCGCCTATCTGGACCGCCGTTGCCGGGGAGCCCTCGTGAAGCTCCTCCGATGAGAAGGTCGCGCCGTGGATGCCGTCGGCGCCGATGCGGCCGCCGGTCATGACGATCTTGTCGCCCACCCGGGCGCGCTTCTTGTGGGAGGGGCGGTTGCCCACTTTCTTCGGCATTATCCCCCCCGTGCCGCAGTATACGAGGGGCTTTCCCAGAAAGCGGTCGTCGAATACGATCGTCCCGTTTACCGTCGGGATGCCGCTCTTGTTTCCGCCGTGCTCCACCCCCTCCCTCACCCCCTCGTAGACCCTCTTCGGGTGGAGGAGCCTAGGGGGGATGTCCCCCTTGAAGTTTGGGTCTGCAAAGCAGAAGACATCGGTGTTGAAGATGAGCCTGGCCCCCATCCCCGTCCCGAAGGGGTCCCTGTTCACCCCGACGATCCCCGTCAGTGCCCCGCCGTAGGGATCGAGGGCGGAGGGGCTGTTGTGTGTCTCCACCTTGAAGACGAGGTTGTGGTCTTCGTTGAAGCTTATAACCCCGGCGTTGTCAACGAAGACGGAGAGGCAAAAATCTTTGCGCCCCTTTTTCTTCCTGATCTTCTTGGTGGCCCCCTTGATATACGTGTCAAAGAGGCTCGTGATCTTTTCTGTCTTACCGTCATCCACGTAGTCTATATCGGCGTTGAATATCTTGTGCTTGCAGTGCTCCGACCAGGTCTGGGCCAACGCCTCCAGCTCCACATCCGTGACCATATTTCCCAGCCCGGCTCTTTCCCTTCCCGCAACGACCTTATTGTCGTGGACGTAAGATTGAATCTCCTTCATCTCCTCGAGCGACAGCGCCAGGACACCTTCCCTGCTTATCTTCATAAGCTCGTCGTCGCTAACGTCAAGTTTAACGCCCCTTACCTCGTTTGTGTGGGCGCCGGTGACCTTGGGGACGTAGGGGAGAATCCCGTCCGACTTTTTGAAGTTGCCTTCGTCCAAAATGGTGAACCTCTGGATTAGGCCGTTTCCCAGGAGCTTCTTCGCTATCGTCTCAGCATCGTCTTTGTCTATTTTGCCGGAGATGAGGTATTGGACGGAGGAGTAGGCCTTCTCCTTTTTGCCGAGACTCCCCGGAAAGATGAGCTTTATGCCCTCGGTCGCCGTCCTCCCCACGTTGTCGGTGACCCCCGGGAGATACGAGACCTCCACGGCGAAATCGAACTCGCCCCATAGAGCGCCCAAGGGGGAGTCGATCGAGTAGGTCTCCACGATAGGATCGACGAGGAGGTTTTCGGCGATCTTCGTTAGCTCGCTATCTTTGAAGTCGGCGTCGATGGTGTAGACGTTTATCGTCTTTACGGAGTCGACGTCGATCTTGAGGTCTTCGGCGATCCTCTTTTTCATCTTGTCGCCCAGGGCGTCCTTGAACCGGCGCCTAAGGCCTACCTCTATTCTGTGTGCCCTGCGTTCCATATACCGTCTCTCATTTTAAAGTATCTATTGAGTTCGAACATTAAAAAAACAAATCAGAAACCCGGCCCAAATAAAAACCAGGTCCCGATGAGCTTCGAGGACCCGCTGACTTCAATATCGGAAGCCCAATTTAAAGAGACCGAATTAACAATAGATAACATAGAGCTAAACCACTTGCGAACAAGGCAAGGGGGGAAATCAAAAATTAAAAGCCGGCCTTTCTCTTCTCCTTGGCAACAACCTTTATCGCCTTGTCCCTGCCGGGCAGGTCTTCCGGGAGGAGGCTCAGAAACTTCAAGAGGCTCTCCAGTCCACCGAAGGCCCTGATCCTCGAAAGGGCCGAGATATCTATACCGGTCAGCTCCGACGCCTCTTTGGCCGTGGGGTATTTCCTCCCGAGGCTTTCGGGATCTGAGGCTGTCAGGTCGCCGTACTCGGCTGTGAAGGCCTCGGAGACCTCTTTTGCCGCGGCGTTGGAAAACGTGAGGTGATCTTCCCCCTTCAACTCTTTGAAGTAGGAGTCGTAATATGTCCGTTCGAAGTGTTTGAGCTGCCTCCTCGCCAGTATCTTGACCGCATCTTCCTTGCCCCTAAGGTCGTCCGGGAGTCCGGCAACCGTGGCGTACAGGACTATGTCGCTCCCTATATGTTCGATGATCGCCAGGGGCACGAAATCAAGACCCGTAAGCTCGGAGATGAGGGCGGGTATGCGGAACATATTCCGGTTGTTATCGTTATCGGCTATCGCCCCGTATGCGTAGGTCTCCGCCTTTCCCCCTCCCTTGATAAGCTCATCGGCCCTCTCGGCTATGATCTGGTTTCCCGTCTCGAGGGGACTCTTCGGGAAGGCGTTGGTTGTGAGGAGAAGGACAAAAAGGGCGCTTACGGCAAGGATCGAAATCCTTCTTTTATCGCCTTTTATAAGCTTCATATAGTTCATATTGGCGGCCCCATAGTAATAATTTTTTGATGGGTGTATGGAATTTAATATTTTCGCGATATTACTTTAAGGTTAAAATATATTAGATAATTGTTCCGCAGTCAACAAAAACCGGAAAAAAACCGCCTTCTTCCGGATACGGCTCTCTTTTACAAGGAGGGGCGGATTGAGCCGCGCTATTTGGGATCGACGCGCCTCGGGCCTTGGGGCCGCCACGCCGGGGAGATGACCCCCGCCTCGATCTGCCTTTGCGTCACGGTGGCGTAGGTCAGGGCGTCCTCGCCGTAGATGTCCTTGACGCTGTCCATGGCGTCCGTCAGAAGAAATTCTCGGCGTTCCCCGGTGAAGAGGGGGAACTGCTTTCCGTTGTATGCCAGGTTGGTGATGCTGACCCCCAGAAGGCGCACCGGCCTTTCGATCTCTATGGTGTCCAAGATCTTCGACGCCACGCAGTATATATCGAAATCGAGGTTTACGGGGCTCTTGACGGTCTGCCTCTTGCCTGTGCCGGTAAAGTCGGAGAACCTGACGTAGAGGTAGACGGTGCGCCCGGAGCAGCCGTGTTTTCTGGCCCTTCTCCCCACCTTCTCGGAGAGGAGCAGCAGGTAGCGGTTCATATCCTCGCGCTCTTCCACGTCAGCAGGAAAGGTCATCGAGTGGCCGATGCTCTTTGCCGGGTCTTCGTCCCCCAGGGGGACGACGGGGCTCTCGTCTATGCCCAGGCCCATGTAGTGGAGGCGCTCCCCTATTATCCCGAACTTCTTTTTGAGGACCTGGGCCGGGTATCTCCCGAGCTCCCCCATCGTCCCGATCCCCAGGGTGCGAAGCTTTTTTCCCATCTTTTTGCCGATGCCGCAGATCTCCTCGATGGGGAGGTCTTCAAGGAGCGCCGGGACTTCTCCGTCGTTTACGATCACCAGGCCGTCCGGCTTTCTCAGGTCGCTGGCGAGCTTCGCTATCAGCTTGTTCGGGGCGATCCCCACCGAGCAGGTGAGGTTTAGCTCCCCCCTTATTCTCTCCTTGACGAGTCTCCCGATCGCCTCCTTTCCCCCGAAGAGGCGTAAAGACCCCGTCAGGTCGGCGAAGGCCTCGTCTATGGAAAAGACCTCCACCATCGGGCTGAACTCCTTGAGTATCTTCATGATCTTTACCGACGTGTCGATGTACTTTCTGTTGTTTCCGGGAACTAAAATCAACTCAGGGCAGGCGCGCATCCCCTCGCCCATGGTCATGCCGGTCTTGACGCCGTTTTTTCTCGCCTCGTAGGAGGAGGTGACGATGACGGTTCGCTTCTTGCTTCCGACGACGGCGATCGGCTTCCCCCTGAGGGCCGGGTTCGTGGCCTGCTCCACCTGGGCGAAGAAGGCGTCCATGTCGAGATGGAGGACGCACCTGTTCTCCGTGATCTTCCGGCCTTTCAGCTTCGGCGTTATGAACGCGCTCTTTACAAGGTCGATGGGCATGGGGGGTTACCTTTTGTTGCTGCAAAATGGTTGTTATCTCATTTACATATTTTTTGACAATATCTATTTATATGATATATAATTCAAACCCACTATCCTTTTAAATAGGGGTTAAGGCAAATGGACGAAAGTCTTAAAAGCATTGAAAAAGATATCGAAAAAGCAATCAAGGCCTACGAAGTTGTTGTAAAAGGGATAGATGAAAAAGCGCAACATTCTGATGACAGGGCCTACGGAGGAATAGTAAGAGCGGGGAAGGGTAAACTGGTGGAAGCAATCGCTGGTTTAATGGTGTCTTTGGCGTGGGAGACATTAGGGGGTAGCGACGAAAGAATATTTATGGATAGACGCAAAGTAAAAATCCCCATCAAAAAGGATTACATTGAAAAGATAAAAAATGAAGAGACACGACAGTATATCAGAGACAATATAAAAAGACACTACTATGGCCTTTCAACAGATTTACATGTACACATAGACAAAAAATTTGTTGTCGCTATTGAATGCAAGGCGTACACAGAAAATGCAATGTTAAAGAGAATACTCGTTGACTTTACGCTATTAAAAGAAGCATATCCGAATATAGATTTGATTCTAATTCAGCTGGAAAGTCAGTTGGGGGGCGACTATTCTAAATTAAAGGATGTAACCTTTGGCAGCCCATCGACTCATACTTTAATATCACATTTCGATATAACCCCCACCATAATTACTTTACTGGAAGGTGAAAGAAAAGTAGACAAACCCATACATATACCGGAATTTTACAAACCTCTGAAAAAGGAGAATTTAGATAAGGCGGTATTCACGATAAGAGAAATCCTGCGAAAACACGTTTGATTTAAAATAGCGTCTCTCCTATTCTATCTTGCGCCCTTTGACAATATTCTTCGGAAATATCTATTCCCAAATAACGCCTTTGCAACTTTCTTGCGACTGCAGTTGTTGTGCCCACCCCGTTAAAGGGATCCAAAACGATGTCATTTTTAAAGCTAAAAAGCTTCAAGACCCTTATTGCCAATTCTTCAGGGAACATTGCCGGATGATCATACTTTTTCATGTTCCTTTCGGGGGCTATCGACCACTTACTTACAACCCACTTTTTAAATTCATCTCCTGTGATATCTATGTTTTCGGTTTTACCTTCCTTCTTTAAGGTCCCCTTGCAAAAGACCTCCAGAAATTCCCATGTGTATTTCAGGTACGGGCTACTGGGACTTTTCCAGCTGCCCCAGGCGGTGTACTTGCAATTGTAGTTGTTTTTCTCCCAAAGGATTTCGCCTTTCCAGATTAGCTTTTTCTGCATAAAGAAGTTACTTATTACATGATGACTTGGAATATAATCGGAAAAAAGTGGCTGGATGTTCACAATAATCCTGCCACCATATTTTAGAACCCTTATACATTCATCAAAAACCGCAAAAAGCTTATCAAAGTACTTTTGCCAGTCCACTCCATCTTCAGACTCATCAGAGTCGTAATCGAGGCCGAAATTGTACGGCGGTGAGGTAAATACTAAATCGATACTGTTTTCTGGAAGCTGCTTAAGGAACTCCTCACTGTCATCGCATATGATTCTATTTACATATTCATCGGGTAATTCATTATTCCTTTTTTTAAAATTTCCGTCCATCGCATAGTAATGTAAGCCTCTTTCTTCTCCCTTTTTTGTCCTGTCCTTTACTTTCCTTTCTTTGTTATAACCTACAAAAAGTCTCTTCTTACCCTTAATACCATAGCTTCCAATGG
This sequence comes from Candidatus Zymogenus saltonus, assembly GCA_016929395.1. Lineage (NCBI taxonomy): Bacteria > Deltaproteobacteria > Candidatus Zymogeniales > Candidatus Zymogenaceae > Candidatus Zymogenus > Candidatus Zymogenus saltonus. Next base: position 20,083 of record JAFGIX010000052.1, on the reverse strand, counting down.
CCAGTATCTTGTCTCGTATCTTAAGGAACGGATTGTCATCTTCCTGCAAATGGTATCTTGTTGACAATTCCTTAACCATGCTCTCAAAACTATTTAAGTCCAGCGCTCTCAGGTTTAAAACTATATTGCCATTTGCTTGCTCTATAAAAAAATCCTCTTCGGGGATTCGAACGGAAAGGTCTTTCAATATACTTAATTCCTTTCCATTGAGTTCCCTTCTAAGTTCCAACTCAATCTTTTTGTATTGATTTTTCATAATTGAGTCCTCTGGACATCTTATAAAGCAACTTTTTCTTAAACTTAGTCTAATATCACCAGTTGCCTCATGTCAAGATATAAATCCGATTATTCCCCCTCATCTCCCCTCGATCTCCACCGACGCCAGGTACCAGCTCATGTCGTGCTCCATGTAGCAGAGCTCGTAGAGGTTTATGCCGTCGGTGACGGCGTAGTGGTGGCGGGTTTCTTTTCCCTCCTTGTCTTTCCATGTGTAGGTGATCTCGGCTATCGTGTATTTTTTTCCGCGCCACACGAACCACCTCGGCAGCACCTTTCCCCCGCCGAAGACGGCGGCCACCTTTATCTGTTCCTCGATCGTGACGACCATCTATCTTTTTGGGGCCTCGGCCGGTGCTTTTGGGTTCGGCCATCGCCCCGCATCCTCTCTTTTGAAATTCCACTATTCCGGGACCACAAGGTCCCCCTCCATGTCCCTCACCACGCCGACGACCTTCCCCACGATGGAGAAGTCGTCCTCCCCCTCGACGACGATAGGCTTCATGTCCCTGTTTTCGGGAAAGAGCATCGCGCCGGCGCCCTCCGGCCCCCGCCCCGACCCCATCTTGTAGCGCTTTACGGTGGCCTCGCCGTTAAGGAGGGCGACCACGATGTCTCCGCTCTCGGCGTGCTGCTGCGGCCTTACCAGGACCATGTCTCCCGGGGCGATGTGGACGTCTATCATGCTCTCCCCCCTGACCCTGAGCATGAAGAGGTCGTCCTTTCTGTTGTCGGGGGAGAAGTATCCCTCGATGTTCTCTACGGCGGTGATCGGCTCTCCCGCCGCCACCCGCCCGATGACAGGGATGTCTCTGAGCCACAGGGGCGGCCTCGTTGCCCCCTCGATTTCTACTCCCTCGCTGGCGGCGCCCGTATCTCCGGGCTTTAGGTCTACGATCTTGAGCGCCCTCGGGCTCTGGTGGACCCTTTCGATGTAGCCCTTTCGCTCGAGGATGTCCATGTATTCTTTTGCCCCCTTCGGCCCCGATATCCCCATGGTGTCGGCCAGCTCCCTGACGGTGGGGGGGTAGCCCTCCTTGTCGATGAAGGTGCGGATGATGTCAAGGGCCTCTCTCTGCCGGTCGGTGAGCCTCCCGGCCCCCTTGGGGTTGTTTTTTGTCGAAGAGCCTGTCATAGGGAAATTCTCCTTCAATGGTAATTCTTTGATTGGAAGCTCAGTGGGACGGAAAGTGCCCCAATAGCGTTCTGCCACCCCCAAAAGGCCCCAACCCCGTTTTGCCACCACTCCCATCTTTCCACTACACCCTCAGCTTGAGGGACTAAAATTGGCTCAATAGCGTTTTGTCAAATAGACCAACTGGTGTTGGGTAACATTATATGGGGTGAGGGTGGGACATGTCAAGAAAAAAATTTGGTCTTTTTGGGGGTGTGAGGGGAGGGATGTGTCGATTCACTTCAGGTATATCAATATGAATATGGGGACGCGGGCCTCGCGCCGCTCGTAGCTTTCGTCGTCGCTGCTGCCCCTGCCGAGCCTGTCGACGGCGGACGCGCTCCCGCCGCCGTCCAGCGCCCCCACGACGCGGCATTTATGAACGTGCCTCATGTATTCGTCGCCCAAAACCAGGTTGGTGTTTTTGAAGATCACGTCAACGACCTCCCGCTCGTTTATCCCGATGAGGTTTCTGGGGACCTCCTTGGCGTACCACCGCCACCACCGGTAGAGGAGGTTGTCGTCTACGCTCAGCAGGTTTAGCTGAACGGCGTCCACGAAGTCGTCGTTTTCGTATTTCAGAAAGTCCTCTATGGACACAAGGTGAAGCTCCCCGTCTTTGTCTGTGAAGAGGACGCCGTCCCCCACCCCGGGGACGAAGGGGTTTTTCTCCTCGCGGTTTGTTATCAAGAGGCCGCTGGGGGAGCCGTCCAGCTCGAAGAAGCTCCCGTTGAGGCAGATGTCGGCCTTTGTGGCCTTGAGGATCTCCCTTGTCCGGGCGAACTTCTCCCCTACGATCTCTTCGGCCGTCACTATCTTCGCCCTGTAGGTTCCGTGCTTCAGTCTCGTGATGAAGAGGCGGTCGCCGCTCTTGAGGTCTACGGAGGACGTGATGTCGTACAGGGGGACGTGGGCGCATCGGGGCAGGAGGAGCGTCAGGGAGATTAGGAGAGTGATTAAAAGTAGGTTTTTTGATTTTAAGTTCATCATGTTATCATTATAGCGAAGGTAGTATTTAATTTCCACCCCTTTTTCTTTTGCCGCCCTGGGCGAAGGTGAGAAGTTTCTTACAAATTCCGTTGACACCTCTGTGTCTTTGGTGATATTGGTTTTGAATGACGGCTGTTTGAGATCGTCTTCAATCGCTGAGGTTTGGACGCCGAGTTTTAATATTTTCTTGTCAGGAGACCGAAGATGTCGAACGATTCCATTCTCATAGAGAGGGAGGGGTTTGTGGCCACCGTAATTCTCAATCGCCCCGAGAGGAAAAATTCATTGAATCCCGAGATGCTGCTTTTGATTGCGGAGCATCTGGGGGAGCTTTCCAAGGACGATGAGGTGAGGACCGTGGTTTTCAGGGGAGCGGGGGAGGGGTCATTCTCCTCCGGCTACGATATCGCCGAAATACCTACTGGGCTCTCGGAAGAGCAGAAGAAGGAGCTGGCGAAGAGGAGCCCCCTCGAGATAGGCCTCGATGCGGTGGAGAACTTTCGGTATCCGACCATTGCGATGATAGACGGATACGCCTTCGGGGCGGGGTGCGAGCTGGCCGTGACGTGTGACATCAGGATAGCCTCCGTCGGGTCGAGGATGGGCATTCCCCCGTCGAGGCTGGGCCTCGTCTATCATCCCAGAGGGATACAGAGATTCATCAACGTAGTGGGGCTGGCAAACGCCAAGGAGCTCTTCTTCACCGGTAGGTTTTACGAGGTGGAGCGGGCGTTGGAGATGGGTATGGTGAGCTATCTGGTTAAGAGGGAGGAGCTTGGCGCCTTCACCTACGAGATGGCAAGGGAGATTGCATCGAACGCCCCCCTGGCCCTCAAGGGGCACAAGCATATATTCAACAGGCTCCTTTCCCACCAGGGAATCTCCGAGGAGGACTACCCGGAGATCGAAAAGATGATAACGGATTCCCTGAACAGCGAGGATTTGAGGGAGGGGGCCGCCGCCTTTTTCGAGAGGAGGCCGGCGAAGTTCAAGGGGAGGTGATTTTAATATGTTGCGCCTTGGATACATGCTGAAGAAGCTAGGGCCGCCCGGTTTTGGTCACGGGGCGGCCCCTTTTAATGAGCATTGCGATTTAAAAAAAACCGCTGTAGCTGAAATCTGCTACTTGTATAGCTTCACCCTGTCCCCTACCCTTACGCCGTTTTTCTCGAACCACCCCTGGTTGACCTCAAGCGCCCATATTGCGGGGGCGGGCGACGAGTAGATCTTTTTTTCGTTCAGAGGCTCCATCTTGAATATCGCGATGATGTATCCGTTAGTGTCGATATAGGCGATGGAGAGGGGGACGTAGGTGTTCTTCATCCAGAAGTTCATCGTTGCGGGCCTCTTGTATATGAAGAGCATCCCCTTGTTTTCCGGGAGGTTTTTGCGGTACATGAGGCCAAGGGAGCGCTCGGCCGGTTTATCCGCTATCTCCACCGTGAGGGGGATTCCCTTGACCTTGACAAGGGCCGTCCCTTCCCCCTTGGCCGTCGGTGGGAGTATCATGTAGAGAGAGACGGCAAGAAGCATTACAGCGATGACGGAAACAGTTTTGCTGTTTTTCATGGGGAGTATCGTCCTTCCGCAACTATTCAATATTGACTACGCTCATAACGCCGTAGTGATCGGACGGGTGCTGTCCCCCCTCCTCCCTGTCCAAGACGACCGCGCTCTCGATGACGTTCTCCGCCCCTATGCTCTCCGACACGAAGATGAAGTCGAGGCGTTTCTGGATGAAGTCATCCAGCTTGTCGGCGATCTTCTTCGGGCTTGCGCCGTCGGCCTCGCTCAACGTCCTTGCCGCTTCTGCATCGTAGTATTTGATTATATTGAGGTTCGTCTCGGGATTCCATGTGTAGCCCATGGATACCGAGTCGGGGTTTGCGACGGCGTGTGTGTCGATGAACCCGGCGTCTATAACCTGCCTCATCTCGACGGTGTCAATCTCCGCGTTGAAATCCCCCACGAGCACAACGGGCCTACCCCTGGGCACAACCTCGGACACCCACTTGAGGAGCTTCGTTATCTCGTCCATCCGCCACTTCTGGTCTTCAACGACCGACTCTTTTGCGATTCTGAGTCCCTCCTCGGTGAGCCTCCCCTCGGCCCTCGCCCCCTCCAGCCTCTCCATGAACCAGGGCTCGTTGGGGGGGCTTGCGTGGGTGTGGGTGTTGAAGATGTAGACGTCCCTGCCGTCGAAATTTATCACGCCACCGATTATCTGGCAGGCGTCGGTCAGGTGGAACGTCATGAAGTTATTTATGATCCCCCCGCCGGAGAGCCTCTTCCTTCCGAGGGATTTGAGCTTGAGCTCTTTTTTAGCGAGGATGGCGTCACCCTCCCTGAAGTTCACCGGTATCCCGATGTAGCCGAAGTGGATTCCCCCGAGGCCTACGGAGTGGATTTTGTCCATGTCGAGGTCTTTGGCCAGCCTGCGGGCGTACCTGGGGAGGAGGTTCGCCTCATTGATCGCGATCACGTCAGGGTCGAGGCGTTTTAACTCCTTAACGAGGAGGTTGTACCTCCCCATCCTCACCTCCTTCGACTCGTACTCCCCCATCTTTAACGTCCCCTCGTAGTCTAGGCCCGACCAGACGTTGATGGTGACGACCTTGAGCTCCTTGGGGAATGCGGGCGCGGCCGCAAAAAGTGTAGATAAAAGGGCAAAAATCAGAAATAACATCAGGATCTTGCCTTTCACTTTAGACCTCCATAAAAAGTATTACAGGCCCCTATTTTAAACCGCATTTCCGAGGGTGTCAATCGGATTGGATGGTTTTTACCCGTCAAAAGCGTAATGAGTGGGAAGATGCGCTCTTGTAACTTTACATCGGCTCCCCTTTGTGGTAGATGTTAAAGGGAAAATATGGAAAATAGCACGCACAAAAATTTCGGAGGCGATTTATGACCGCTCTCTCTGCCGGTGTCGGAGGCAAAAGCCTGAATGGGCTTATGGACGCGATATTCAATCCGAAGAGCGTTGCGGTGGTTGGGGTGCCGGAGGGGCCGAAGATGGGGAGGCTCTTTCTGATGGGGCTGGTCGCTTCAGGATACAAGGGAAAGATATATCCCGTAAACCCGAGGGCGGACGAGATAGACGGGATAAAGGTGATCAAGCGGACGCGGGAGATCCCCGGACCGATCGATCTGGCAATCGTCCTCGTTCCTAAGAAGCACCTCCCCGGCATCATCGATGAGCTGGGGGAGGTGGGGACCACAGCCGCCGTCATCTTCACGGCCGGCCTCGCCGAGCTGGGGGAGGAGGGCGCCTCAGAGCAGAGGCTACTGGTGGAGAGGGCGGGGAAGGCGGGGATAAGGCTCATCGGCCCCAACTGCCAGGGGGTCTACTCGCCGAAGGCGGGGATGTCCTTTTTCCCGGGGATGCCGACGACGCCGGGGGACGTATCGTTTGTGGCGGGGTCAGGGTCGCTCGCCTCGATGACCGTCTGGCGGGCGGCAAGCCGCCACCTCTACTTCAGCAAGGTGATAAGCTTCGGGAACGCCTGCGACCTGACGCCCTCCGATTTTGCCTCATATTTCGCCGGGGACGACGAGACGAAGGTGATCATCTCCTACATCGAGGGGATCCCGGAGGGGAGGCGGTTTTTCGAAACCCTGAAGGGTGTCACGCCCAAAAAGCCGGTCGTGGTCTGGAAGGCGGGGCTTACCGATCTGGGCGCAAAGGCGGCCCTCTCCCACACCGGGGCGCTCTCCGGCAATTCCGAGCTGTGGGAGGCCGCGCTGAGACAGCTGGGAGCCGTGACCGCCCAGGGGATGGACGAGATCGTCGACGCGATGATGGCGCTCAAGTTTATTCCCTATCCCCTGGGGAAGAGGGTCGCGATCCTATCGGGGCCGGGGGGGCTTGCGGTTTCCGCCGCCGATATTGTTGCCAGGGAGGGGCTCGCTCTTGCCGCCCTCACCGAAGAGACGAAGCGGAAGATAGCGAAGGTCATTCCTGGAGAGGGGACGAGCGTGAAAAACCCGGTCGATGTGGGGTTGGGGGCCTCGGGAATCTCGGAGCAGTACACCCTCCCTGCGAGGTATCTCCTTGAGGACCCGAACGTGGACTCGGTGGTTATCATCGGGGGAACGTTCTACAAGGAGATGAACGAGGTGTACAGGAGGGAGCTTATCTCTGCCAAGAACGACACGAAGAAGGCGCTTATCGCCGTGACCCTCGAGGAGTTTACGAAGAACGTGGGTGACGACAGGATGGAGGCGGAGTTCATCGAGGGTGGGGTGCCGACGTTTCCCTCGCCGGAGCGGGCGCTCTCTGCGTTGAAGAAGGTCTACGACTACGGGGAGTTCTTGAGGGCGGTGGGGGATTCGGGAGAGTAACGGTCAAATTGTAGGCGATGGATTGCAATTACAATTAATATACGGACTCAATTCTTTAGTGCAGCAGTTCAATTAAAGACAGGCCGGTAGGCCGGCAGGATGGTTTGTTAAATATTCAGGTCTTTCGGGATTCTCAATGACTGAAAGACACTAACGTTTTTTTAACGGGGGAAGGCATACTGCAATTTATTGACAACCGATTTAAAAAAACTTGGGTCAGCTCCAATACTTGAAAAATATACTTTCCGATCTTACCAATACCAAAATGGTTATAATTAGGATTTCACCGGTCTTTTTGACTGCCACCAACGATTGCTTTAACTCCCTCCCCTGATGAATTCGAGATTAAACCAACCGCCGTTTTCGGATTCGAGGAGAAAATCGCCTTCAATTCCCCTTCAATCCCCTGAAATAGTCTATCGTCCTTTTTATCCCGTCGTCGAACGTCACCTTCGGCTCCCAGTTGAGCTCCCTTATCGCCTTTGAGATGTCGGGACAGCGCCGGGTGGGGTCGTCTTCCGGCAGCGGCTCGAAGACAATCTCCGATCTGGTTTTTGTCATCTCTCTTATCTTCTCGGCAATCTCTAATATCGTCATCTCCTTCGGGTTGCCCAGGTTCATCGGTCCTGTGTAGGGGGCGGACTCCATGAGCCTGATCAGGCCCTCCACCATGTCCGAGACGTAGCAGAAAGACCGGGTCTGGCTCCCGTCTCCGAAGATTGTGATCGGCTTTTCCCATAGAGCGGCCCAGATGAAGTTGCTTATAACCCTCCCGTCGTCTATCGACATGTTCGGGCCGTAGGTGTTGAATATCCTCGCTATTCGGATCTCCACGTCGTTCTGCTGGCGGTAGGAGACCATCAGGCTCTCCGCCACCCGCTTCCCCTCGTCGTAGCAGCTTCTCAGGCCTATCGGGTTTACGTGCCCCCAGTATTCCTCCACCTGAGGGTGGACCTCGGGATCGCCGTAGACCTCCGACGTGGAGGTGAGGAGGAGCTTGGCCCTTACCCTCTTTGCCAGACCCAGCATGTTCAGGGTTCCTATCACGTTCGTCTTGATCGTCTTTACCGGATTGTGCTGGTAGTAGATGGGGGAGGCCGGACACGCCAGGTGGTAGATCTCGTCGACCTCGAGGAGTATCGGCTCCACGATGTCATGGCGGATAAGCTCGAACTCCGGCTGTCCCAGGAACTTGCCGATGTTCTCCTTCTCACCCGTGAAGAAATTGTCGAGACAGATTACCTCCACGTCCGACCCCATAAGTCTCTCGATAAGATGTGATCCGATAAAGCCCGCACCACCGGTTATGAGAACCCGCTTTTTCATCTATCCCTTTCTCCCGGGCCTCCCAATGCAGTAGTATGTGAAGCCGATCCTCTCGATCTCGTCCCGGTTGTACTGGTTCCTGCCGTCAAATATGACAGGGCTTTTCATCAATTTCTTGATCCTCGGAAAGTCGGGGTTTCTGAATTCGTTCCACTCCGTTACAAGGACCATGGCGTCGGAATCGCTTACAGCGTCATAAGCATCCTTGGCAAAATAGACCTTCTTCCCGAAGATCTCTTTAAAGTTGTCCATCGCCGCCGGGTCGAAGACCCTGAGCTTGGCGCCGCTTTCGAGGAGCCTTTCCGCAATAATTATGGAGGGCGCCTCCCTGATGTCGTCGGTCTGGGGCTTGAAAGAGAGGCCCCAGACGGCAATTGTGAGAGCTTCTATTTTACCTTCGAAATGGGAAGAGATTTTTTCAATGAAGACCTCCCTTTGGGCGCGGTTTACATCCATGACGGATTTTGCAATCCTTAAGGGAGAGCCCGCCTCTTCGCTGGTCTTGATGATTGCCGACAGGTCCTTCGGGAAACAGGAGCCGCCAAATCCTACTCCCGGGAAGAGGAACTTCGGCCCGATCCTCGAGTCGGACCCCATCCCCTTCCTGACGTGCTCGACGTTGGCCCCGAGCCTGTCGCAGAGGTTTGCGATCTCGTTCATAAAGGATATTTTCGTGGCCAGAAAGGCGTTCGAGGCGTATTTCGTCAGCTCCGCGGATTTTACGTCCATGATATACATCGGATTTCCTGTTCTGATAAACGGCGCATAGAGCTCCTTCATTATCTCGGCCACACGCACGTCGTCGGTCCCGATGATTATCCTTTCGGGCTTCATGAAGTCGTCGACCGCCGCTCCCTCCTTAAGGAATTCGGGATTGGAGACCACGTCGAACTCGTTGTTTGTCTCTTTCTTTATTACCTGCGCCACGAGATCGGCCGTACCCACGGGGACGGTGCTCTTGTCCACGATAATCCTGTAGCCGTCCATCACCCTGCCGATGGCTCCCGCAACATCCAATACGTGTTTGAGGTCGGCGCTGCCGTCCTCGTTTTCGGGGGTGCCTACGGCGATAAAACATATGAGGGAGTTTTTTACGCCCTCTTCGAGGTTCGTTGTGAATATGAGCCGTCCCCTGGAGTAATTTCGACTGACGAGATCGCTCAGGCCCGGCTCGTAGATGCCCAGCTCTCCCTTTTTCAATGCATCGATCTTGGCCTTGTCCTTGTCGACGCAGATGACGTCGTTTCCCATATCTGCAAAACAGCTTCCCGTGACCAATCCCACATACCCGGTCCCGATGATACAAAGTTTCATTTTGTCCTCATAATCTGCAAATAATGTTAACGAGATGGATTAGTTAATTTAATCGTATACAATCTAAAAAGTCAACACATTAAGGTCATTGGCGTGCATATTTTGGCGGATTTTATTATCTTGACAGTAAAGGTATAAAAATATTATATAATATGTCGTTTTTTAAGACTTTATGTCAATTTTTCGTCTTTTGCTTGGAGGAAATAATGAGCACCAATTTATGTTGGGATATTTTAGTCGAGGTTTCAATTTTGTTCAGTTTTTTACTTTTGGGATCGTACCTCAGGGCCAAAATAAAGTTCTTACAGAACTTTCTCGTTCCCGTGGCCTTGATCGGGGGCTTTCTGGCCATGCTTATGAACGAGAGCTTCATAGGCAAGATCGCTCCCTATCTTTCTCTTCCCTTTGACATAGACAGGCTCGGAGTTTACGTCTATCATCTTTTGGCGATTACGTTTATCGCCATGGCCTGGAGGAAGCCGGAGGGGGAAAAGAGGGGGAGGGACGCCGTGGCCATGGGGGTCAGCTCATCGACCCTTTACGCCCTCCAGGGGGTTGTGGGAATCGGGCTGGGATTTTTGCTTATGTACACCATCTACCCCGGTCTTTTTCCGACCTTTGGCGCCATTGCCCCCTTGGGATTCGGACAGGGTCCCGGCCTTACCTTCTCCATAGCCAACGGCTGGGAGACGAATTTCAATTTTAAACATGCGGGAAACCTTGGCCTTACCCTCGCCGCGTTCGGTTACTTTTGGGCTTGTTTCATCGGAGTTCCCCTCGTCAACATCGGGATAAGGAAGGGATGGGCGACCCTCGTCAAGGACAAATCCCACTTGAGCAGGGACGTTTATACGGGCTTTTTCTCGAAGGACAGCAAGAGGCCCATAGCGGGGAAGCTGACAACCACCTCGGAAGCGATCGAATCTTTTGCGTTTCACGTGGCCCTGATAGGACTCATGATGTTGATTACCTATATTATAATGTTCCCGATTATCAACCTGTTGATCGGTGTCGGGGCCGCAGGTATTGCAAGCACCCTTGAGGGTTTCTTCTTCATCTTCGCGACGCTTTTGACACTCCTTGCGAGGATCATAGTCCACAAGATAGGATTGGGACACATCATAGACAACGGCACCATGAGCCGCATAGCGGGCCTCTCGGTCGATTTCCTTGTGGTCTGCTCCATAGCCGCCATATCTCTGGCCGTGGTCATCGACTTTATCGTCCCAATCTTGGTTACGGGGGTTGCGGTAGGGCTGGTCACCCTCTACTTCTGTTTCTGGTACGCCAAGCGCTCCTACGACAAATTTCCCTTTGAGCGGGCGATAGCGATATATGGAATGCTCACAGGCACTATCAACACCGGTCTTATCCTCCTCAGGATGGTTGATCCGGAGTATGAGACCCCCGTGGCCCAGGACCTCGTCTACACAAGCGCCATCTCGCTGCCGCTGTGCGCCCCTCTCCTTTTCATGATAAACTTGCCTCTCAAGGGAGTTGAAGTCGTCGGGGATAGCTGGCAGACGGTGAATCCGGCGGCTTACTGGCAGACCCTGATCGGAGTTCTGGCAATGTACATCGTCCTGATGTTGGTTTATCGCCTGACTGGGCTTGTGAAGTTCAAAAGGCCCCTGAGGAAAATATGGATAGATGACTGAGGGAAGATTCAAACGGCAAGATGGCGCAGTTTGAAAACCGCTTAAGGAACAGAACCTTAATGAATCGAGGGGATGAGTTCCTTCCAGAAAATGATATTTGCGGGTTTTTGCCTGCATCTCTTGTTTTTGTAAGTGCGGTAACGATTTTTTAACGGGGTGGATGGTAATTCATTCTCGGATTACGACACGGTGATTCCGGATGGGAAACAAAAAAGTCATCTCTTGAATACATTTAGATATCGCTTCAGGGACGGAAGGGGATGTTTTTTGTTCATTCATCGAATTTGATTGAAATGGGTTGAAATTGATGGAGATTGATTGAGGTGAAGCGTGGCGTTATCCGTTGAATTTTTTAATTACGTTATCTTGTTGTAAGACTTGACGGGGAAAAGCGGTTTTGTTCTTTCCGGATGGACGGGTAGATTGAAAACGCGCCCCCTTTCACATTCCCGGTTCCGCTCCTATATTTTTATATAAAACCTATATAAAACGCTTTTGTCTTCCAATAAAAAAGGCCTTTTGAAGGCCTTTTTTTATAATAATAACTCAATTCCGAGACTTTATCTATATTCTATATCGAATATTTACCCGCCGCCCCAATCTCCCAAAACGCAAATGCCCTAATTCCTTAACGCCCTAATCTCCCAATCCTTTGTTGCCCCAATCCCCCGCTGCCCCGATCCCCCAACGCCCCACTGCCCCCCAATCCCTCAATTTCCTGATTCTCCGCTCCAAAAGCCCAATGTTCCTATGTCCTAATCTCCCAAACCCCCAACGCCCCGGCTCCCCATTGTTCCAATCCTCCAATGACCTGACAATCCCAGCTTACTAACGTTCCAATCTCCCAATCCCCATCTCACCTTTTAAGACACTTAGTGAGACATATCGGAAATATCGTCATAGAAGTTAAACGGGGCTTTATCGGTGTCCGTTACCCTCCACGAATCGAGAAAGATGTCGTTATCGAGGTTAGTGGAGCACGTGGCGATAAAATGCAAACCATCATCCCAGACATTTATGTACCAGTTATGGTAGAATTTCGGATCTGTGATCGGATCGAAGCTGAGTACGGAGTTTTCCATGGAGAATTCGCTCTTTTCGCCGAAATAAGTGACTTCATTGGTCCAAATACTGGCCAGAAGAATGGTTGCTTCGGTTTGCATAGATTGCGATCTGTATTTGAAGAAAATCGGTATTGCAAACGATGTAAGGATGGTCAAGATCATTACCATGATCATCAGCTCGATCAGGGTAAAACCTTTTTTATCCCCTAAGATTTTTTTTGTAAAAACTTTCATAGCGCAAAATCTCCTATAGATGTATAGGATACAAATCCATATTGTATATAGTTGCAAAAGACATACCATTTAGTCCATTGCACACTTTTTTTTTGCCCTGTAAACCGCTAATATTATTGATTTTATTCTAAATTGAATTTGCTATTATTTTTATTCTTTGTTGTTTTAGCTCGAAATTTTGTAAATCTGCAAATTAATTTGCGTATTTGCTATTTTTTATAAAAAAAGCGTCACACTGATTTCTACAATCATTTCAAAGATCGGAAAAACTTGATGGGTTGAAGGTAAAAATGCGTCAATATTTATTGTAGTATAAAGTATTTGACCAATGATGTCAAGAGAAGTATAATATTGGCAGTTTTATAAAAAAGCCCTAATAACTGAGTTCAACGGGGGACAGTAAAAATGGCCAAAGATGAGAAAAGGAAAAAAAGACTAATAACTTTAGGTGTTTTGACGGTGATAGCTATTGCTTCGGTCTCGTTTTTCTACTACATTTCAACCTCCCCCACCGATAAGGCCAAGACGTTTGAGGCCTGCAAGAATTTGTACGACACTAAAAACTACGATGATTGTATAAGATGCTTCAATAATTACGAGACGATGGTGACTTCGAAGGGCAAACCTCTCGATTATCAGGTTTATAAATTTCGGGGACAGGCCTATTTCAAGACTAAAAAATACAAAGAAGCCGCTGACGATTTCACTGCATATCTGAAGAAGAACGAGTATTCTCATACTATCCTTTTTGACAGGGCAAGGGCGTATGAGAAACTGGGAAATATCAGTAAGGCCGAAGCCGATATAAAAAAGGCATGTGATTTTGGCTTCGAAAGGGCTTGCAACTATAAGCTTGGAGGCGCCGGAGGGACATTGGCGAGCGGCGGTGGCGATGACGTTAAAGAGAGAACCGCATCGGACTGGATCGCTTTGGGCAATCAATCCCTGAAGACAGGCAGGTACGACACCGCAGCCGATTTTTTCACAAGGGCCATCGAGCTTAAGCCAAGGAACAAGGACGCCTATCTCTTCAGGGGATTGAGTTACAGAAATCAGAGAGATTACAAGAAGGCCTTGGATGATTATAACAAGATTATCGACATTGATCCCAACTACGCAAAGGCCTACAATAACAGGGGAGTCGTCTACTGGAGGCAGAAAGATTTCGCCAAGGCCCTGGAAGATTACAACAAGACCATAAAACTCAATCCGAATGATTACATCGCATATAACAATCGCGCCGTCATATACTACGAAATGGGGCAGCATGAAAACGCCATAAAGGATTACAACCAGGCGATAAAGATAAATCCTGACTTCGCCGAGTCTTATTGGAATAGGGGAGTAAACTACCTTAAATTGGACAAGAAGGAAGAGGCCAAGAAGGATTTTCAAAGAGCCTGTGATTTAGAGTTGAAGTCCGCCTGCGAGGAAGCGGAAGAGCTTTGATCGGCCTTCGATCGGGCGGTCCGAAGCACAAATAAAGTCGGTCGACAGAGAGAATCGAACGCATTACAGTTGATAAAAATATACTCAAATTGTTGAGACTGGATGTCAATTTGGATTTGTTTAAGGGCCTACTTCAAATAATGTGGATAAAGGAGTTGTATAAATGAGCGGTCAATTGAGCACAAGGACGTCGGATTCGATCTATTTCAACGAGGAGCACGAGATGCTCCGCAAGACTGTAAGGGATTTTGTAAACAAGGAGATAAATCCGAATATAGATGAGTGGGAGGAGACCACGGCCCCCCTTCACGATATATTCAAGAAGATGGGGAAGCTGGGACTTCTGGGCATACGCTACAACCAGAAGTACGGCGGGCAGGAACTCGACTACTGGTACGAGACGGTCATGCTCGAGGAGCTGGGGCACATCAAGGGGATGGGCGTCGGGATGGCGATCGCCGTTCAGACAAATATGGCGACCCCCGCCATCAGCGAGTTCGGAAGCGAGTACCTGAAGGAGACCTACCTTAAGCCCGCCGTAATGGGGGATATGGTGGCGGCCATAGCGGTGACCGAGCCGGGGGCCGGGTCGGACGTGGCGGGACTCAGGACCTCCGCAAAGAAGGACGGCGACTCCTATATCATCAATGGATCGAAGACCTTTATCACAAACGGTGTCAAGGCGGACTACTTGACTCTCCTGGCGCGGACCAGCGAAGATCCGGGCTACCATTCCTTCAGCCTCTTCGTTGTTCCCACGGACCTTCCCGGGTTCGTGGTTAGCAAGAAGCTGGATAAGGTGGGGATGAGGTCCAGCGACACCGCCGAGCTCTTCTTCGACGATGTTAAGGTCCCCGTAAAAAATCTCATAGGCGAAGAGGGGGAGGGCTTCATATACCAGATGAAACAGTTCCAGCACGAGCGCTTTGCCGTTTTCCCCTTGGTCTACGTCGCCCTCAAGGATATGGTAGACATGACGGTGGAGTACATCCAGCAGAGAGTCGTCTTCGGGAAGCCCCTCTCAAAGAAGCAGGTCTTGAGACACCACATCGCCGACTGGCTTACTGAAATAGAGTGCTTGAAGCAGCTTAGCTACCACATCGTCAGGATGAAGATGGAGGGTATCGACGTCACGAAGGAGGTCTCCATGGGCAAGCTCTTCGCCGGCCGTATAACGAGGACCATCCCCGACGGGTGCGTCCAGATGTTCGGCGGCATGGGCTTTATGAACGAGACGCCGATCTCCAGATACTGGCGGGACAGCCGCTTGACTTCGATCGGCGGCGGCGCGGATGAGGTGATGAGCGACGTGATCGCAAGGCTGGCGGGGCTTTAAGGCTCCCCCCCCTCTCTCTAAATTGCCCTGTTATGGCCCGCCGTAAATATAAATATGGGGAGATTTGTGTCGTCTCCCTCGATTACAGGGAAAATTTAAAAAGGGGATAAACAAGACCTGTTTTTTTAAAACTTTATTGTTTCTCCCCTCTTCCCCACACCTTTCTTTCCCCCTCGGTTTCGCTGTCGCGGCCGTTATAGCTTTTCCCCCCTCGATCTCTTCGTTATCGGTGGGATAATCGAGCCGTTGCGTTTATTTTGTGATGTAATTGAATCGGATAAAGAAAATCTGTTTTAGTAGTTTTATTGCTCCCCCCCTCTCTCTAAATCACGCTGTTATAGCCTGCCGTAAATATAAAATATGAGGGGGTTTGTGTCGTCTCCCTCGATTACAGGGAAAATTTAAAAGGGGGTAAACAAAATCTATTTAAGATATCCGAATTGTTACTCGCCCCAGGTCCCTATATTATTTCATTGTCGGCGGGATAGTCGAGCCGTCGCCTTTATAATATTTTATCTTCCTCAATCTCCCTGTTATGGATTTAGGGAATATGTCGTCTCCCTCATTTAGGGGAAAATTGGAGGGGGGGCAAATAAGATCTGTTTTAGATATTAGCGTTTTTGTTCGCCACTTACCCTCGCCCCCAATTACTTCTTTGTTGTGGATTAAGGTGGTTTCATTCAACCACACGGCAGTTACAGGCAGATAGGTAATATCAATTATTGTAATTAATGGTATTATTGCGGTTGTCTCCCCGCCCAATATCCTTCCATCGTGTTTTTAAGCCCCAGATCAGAAAAATACATTGACGGCCCTCCATTCCATAAAGCTACATCCCTTAAAAATGTCTTGCAATTTCCTAAGGAATTTTGTTATTCTCTTGGCGTTTACGCTTATTAAAGGGGAGACGGAGCCATTTTTTTGACCTTTACGTAAATCCCTTTTGAGAGATCTCGCGATTCGTATCAAAGGGGCCTTAATAGTCGATTTTTCAGGTGGGGAGATGAACGATTACGATATTTGGAGGTTTGGGATAAAGAGAAGGACGTTCATCAAATCGATGCTCGTCCTGACTGGGGCCGCGGCGACTGTGTCTACATCCGGCTGCGCCGACTATCCGGAAGCTGAAGGGGACTTCGCCTTTCTCGACGACAAGACCCATGCTGTGATTAAATCTTTCTCCGAGAGGATAATTCCAAAGGGAGGCGCCTTTCCGGAAGGGGCCGAGGACATAGAGGTAACCGACTTCTTCGACAAACTCGTCGGGGCGCAGCCGCCGGAGATCCAGAAAAACATGAGGAGCGGGATAATGCTGTTGGAACACGCCCCGATCTTCCTCATGTTCAAGTTCAAGCGCTTCACCCAGCTGACCGACGACGAAAAAGATCAATATCTGAAGAAGTGGGAGGGGAGCGGGGTGGCACTCTTCAGGGGTGTGTTCAAGGGATTCAAAAATATCTGCACCCTCGGCTTCTTCTCAAATGAAAAAGTCTGGAAATATATCGGCTACGACGGCCCGCCAATTTGAGGATAAAGAGAATACCGGAGCTTAAAAGATGATAATAAAATCTGATAATATAGTGAGTGACATCAAAGAGAGCGCCGACGTCTGTATCGTGGGGTCGGGGCCGGCCGGCTCCGTGATGGCAATGGAGATGGCGGAGGCGGGACTTTCGGTGATCGTGCTGGAGGAGGGAGGACACTTTTCCGGCTCGCGCCTCAACATGCGGGAGGAGGACATGCTCCCCGCCCTCTACAACCAGAGGTTCACCAAGGACCTCTCCATCGCGCTCTCCCAGGGGAAGTGCCTGGGCGGCGGGTCCCTGATAAACATGGCGGACAGCGTCCGGACGCCGGACGGGGTCTTCAGGATGTGGGAGAAGAGGTTCGGAATAACCGATATCTCGCCCGATACCATGAAGAAATACTTCGACAGGGCGGAGAGCATCCTCAAGACCAAAAAAATCGAGGAGGCGGAGCTCAATAACAACAACCTGGTGTTGAAAAAAGGGGTCGAAAGGGCCGGCTATACGGGGGACGCCTTTTACCACAACAGGGAGGGGTGCATCGAGTGCGGTTACTGCCTGTTGGGCTGCCCCTACGGCCACAAGCAGGCGACCACAGAAAACTACATCCCGAGGGCGATTGCATCCGGGGCGAAGTTCTACGTCAACGCCAGGGCGGACAAGATCGTGGGAGACGGCGAAAGGGCGGAAAAAGTGGCGGGTACGATACTGGACGGGAAGACGGGGATGGATAAGGCTTCCATAGAGGTTACCGCGAAGGTGATAGTCATAGCAGCCGGCACGATCAACACCCCCCAGCTCCTCCTCAAATCAAAAATCCCGGACGAGAGCGGTCTCATAGGGAAGAACCTGATCCTCCAGCCCTATACCATGGTCTTCGGGCTGTTTGACGAGGAGCTGAAGAGCTACAGGGGCATCCCCCAGTCATACTACACCGACCGGTACGAGGAGGTGGACGAGGATCGGGGCCTCACCGGATTTCGGCTGGAGGGGGGCTTCACGCTGCCGGGCCAGGTGTCGACGGTCGTCCCCGGCTTCGGGGAGGACTACAAGGAGCTGATGACGGAATACAGCCGGATGGCCAACATAATGGTCCTGGTCTTCGACGGCCCTGACGGTTCCGTCTCCCTCAACAGGTTCGGGAGGCCCGTCATAGAGTACGAGATGAAGGGCGAGACGAAGGCCGACATGGTAAGGGCGATGAAGGAATCCGCAGGCCTCCTGTTTGCCGCCGGGGCCAAGAAGGTGATGTTCACCTACGAGGTGCCCGCCGTCATCTCCGATCCGTCGGAGGTATCGATCGTCGACGAGCGGGGGATAGAGCCGTGCACGTTGACAATCATGTCTTTTCACATACAGGGAACCTGCAGGATGGGGCCCGACCCGAAGACGAGCGTGGTGGACAGCTACCTCGAGTGCCACGGGGCAAAGAACCTCTTTGTGGTCGACGGGTCGGTTTCGCCGTCGACGTCAAGCTCCCACAACATGCTCCCCACGATGGCGCTCTCCCACAGGACGGCGGACTACATATTAGCGAACAGGGGGAGGTATTTTGGATAAGGGGGGGTTTTAGTATTTAGCTGATGTTTCTTGGTTTTTTAAATCCAGCGGTTTGTCTTTGGGTGTTTGTCAGACTCTTATTGTGTTGTTGTATTTTAAGATGTTTTTGGTTTACAATCTTAGAAGTAAGGTCGGGAAGCATTACTCTTTTACATATCGCTTATTAAAACCTCTATACAGTGGCACCTCACTTTTAATAAGGCAGAACCTCCCATTTAGCGATGGTGCTATTATTAGAATTGCTAATATTTCTAAAAAGAAGTATAATAATATGTCCTCTTGACAGAAATACTTATAATGAATATTATATGATATTATTTTATAAAAAAGAGGAATATATTAGACAATGATTCCTTATCAAAAAGAAAAAATTGACAATGCAATATGTTATTTTGCATTAAGTCATAAAAGTAAAGCGAGAAAACTTATTACACAGACATATTTGTATAAGTATTTAGCATTCTTAGACTTTACCTGTCTTGAAAAAACGGGAATACCATCATTGGGCCTTACTTATCGTGCCTATAAACAGGGGCCAGTACCTAAAGAGTTATATGATAATAGACATAAGTTGGATACTGCTTTATATAGATTCGAGGAGAGAGAAGAGGGCAGAATATATATTGTACCTAAAGGGAAGCCCGATTTATCTTATTTTTCAGAAATGGAAAGAAAAGAGATGTCTCGTCTAATCGAGATTTACGCAAATAGTAAAGTATTTTCAAAAGACATGAGTGATGCTTCCCATGAAGTTATTTTAGCTTGGAAAATAACTTGGAATAGAAATCCAAAAGGAATTATAGATTACAAAATTACTTTTGGAGGTAATATAACAGAAAAACCTCAAGAAGATTTAACTTATCCAGAAGAAAAATATCTCAATCATATTGCTTGGGAAGAACTTTCAGGTGGAAGTAGGAAAAGTCTTAAAATGGAATAATTATCCATATGGAAAATTCGAGGGTAAAACAAAACCGAGATGGTTTGTTTGTATTAACCATACTGGTAAAATACATAAATTATTAGGATTCTCATTTAGTTTATACATTTCTACAACGACAACAAGGGAGGCATGGTTAGAAGAAGGCGACTACTATTCGTTTTTACCAGAAAATTTTTTGCCTGAAAAATTCCCATTCGAAGAAAAGTGTCATATCAATTATAATGAAATTCCTGAGTGTGTAGAAGAAGAAAAAATTATCAACAATCCAGATATAGAAATAAAAGGTGAGTTAGACGGTTTAACGATGGTGCAAATAATAAAAGGCCTTATTAAATCTGATCTAATATCCGATAGAATCAAAGATGATCCTAAAAGATTTCTTGATGAAATTCAACATAAGCTGGATAGGTTATAAAATTCATTAGTCATGGGTGTGTTGACCGTTTGCCTTCCTGCAAGATAGTTTCCTCCCCCCCCCACGCAACACAACAACCGCCTCGCTCCGCCTTATCACCTCCTCCTCGTACTGAGGATGATCCAAGGGTGAGGCTAACGGCGTTGTTCGGGCACACGCAAACGCAGCGTCCGCACAGCCTTAACGCTATGCTTTTCACTATGCGGCCGTCCACGATATTGATCGCTTCGAGATAACAATGCACCACGCATTTGCCGCGACCCCATACCCGCAAATGAATTTCATTTTTTGATATTGAAGCATTGAAATAGGGGGAGAAACCTGCTAACATCCCAAACTAACTTTCAGAGACGTTCTGGTTTTTATTATTCATCATTTTTAAGGGGTATATTATGGCAAAAAATAGTGCAGAGGAAAAGAGATTCTGGACAAAATCGTACGGTCGGAAGATCCCGGACGTTGATCCGAAGCTCT
>JAFGIX010000051.1 GCA_016929395.1 Candidatus Zymogenus saltonus | reverse complement strand
TACTTGACTTTTTCCTTAGGATCGACAATAGACAGATAATGGATAGACAAGGGGCTTAAGCCCCTTGTCCACAAGACCGGGCGCACGTTTGTGCGCCCCTTTTTTCGTGTGCTGAGGCCGAAATATTTATGGTAAGCCTCACGATATGGTAAGCCTCACGGCAGGCCCCGCAAAGACGGGACGGTGGTCAATCCTGTTTTGAAGACCTTGTCCGCCCCGCCCTAAACCGACAGGATGTCAAGGGCCTCCCTGCCGGTCATTCCGACCTCGACTCCCAGGGAGCCGGCCCTTTCGGTCATGTCCTGGATCTTTGCGTTGAGGAGGTCGTCGACCACGATAAGCTGTCTTTCGGGCGTTCCCCTCGCCACGGCGACCGCCGCCCCGACCCTGTCCATTATACTCACGTCTATCACCCCGCAGGCGACCAGTCCCCTGTCCGCTATTATCATCACGAACTGCGAGCCGATCCACGAGGCCTCTATCCCGAGGGCGGGCCCGCCCTTCGCCGTAACCGGCACGACCTTTACCTCGGCCTTTTCTCCTGCCATTGCTTCAACACTCCGTAATCGAAAAGCTAATCAAAATGTTAATCTAAATGTTAATCTAAAAAGCGGCCCTGGGCCCCCTTCCGTTCTCGGCCCGTGAATAGATCGTCACAACCCCCTCTGGCGCCGGGGCTTTAATGAGGGAGAAGAGCCTTCGCCCGCCGTGAATTTTCTCCCGCCCCATACTTCAGAATGTCTAAATCTCCCCAAGCCCGCTAAATGTGAAAGGCGCTCCTGAGCTTCATCCCCTCCATGACCTCGCCGTCGATCTTGAGCTCCCCCTTGAAGAGTGCGGTCTCGATCCTCTTTTTCCCCATGAGGATGGCGGCCCAGCTCCCCGCAGGTATGGTGAGCGTAATCCCGGCGTCTTCGGGGATCTTCCCCTCGATCAGCCTTGCCTTTCCCCCCTCGACCTTTATCGCGAGCCGCTGCTCAGAAACGCCCCCCTCCGCCTTGAGGACCACGCCCACAATCCCCTTCCAGTCCTGGGCGGCGGCCGGGTCGAAACGTCCCATGAAGTCCTCCGTCAGCTTCTTCGCCTGGGGAGCGTACTTGGAGTAGTCCTTCCCGAAGAGGGGCGGCTTGAAGCTGGCAATATAGGACTCCTTCTTCTCCTTTCTGGTCCTCCTTTTTGCGTAGAGTGTCGGGAAGGCTTTCTCCAGCTCGTCGGTGTAGACGTCCCGCCTCCTCTTTGCCGACTCGTAGATGGCAAAGCTGATCCTCAATATCTCCTTTCCCTGTTCTCCCGTCAGGAGGGGCGGCTCCTCCCCTTTTACGGCGGAGATGAAGTTTTCCACCGCCCCCTTGAATCCCTCCAGCCAGTCCGACTTCACCTTGTCGAAGTGTCTCCATCCCTTGGACGTGAAGAGGCTGACGGCGGGCCCGGTGTGGACGTCCCCCGTGCAGCGGTGGATGAATATTATCCCCTTGCTGCCGGTTATCTCGAACCACTCGTCGTTGGCGTAATACTTAGAGGGGATGTAAAGCTCCTCCGCGAAGGCGAAGTCGCAGATGCCGTATCTCTTATTCCCTTTGTGCTTCCACATCAGGGTCACGGGGCTGTCCATGATCCCGTCGATCGAGTCTATCCACGCTGTCACCCGCTCGACCTCCCCCATCAGAAACCAGGCCGTCGCCCACTCGTGGTGGCCGTGATCGTAGGTCTCGGAGAACCTCCCCTCAGAATACTCCTCGAAGCGCCAGTCGTAGGCGGAGGTGGGGAGGTCCCAGCCGCCGTAGGCGCTGTTTACCATCTTCATCCTGATTATCTGGGGGTCGCCTATGTCGCCGGCCTCTATCATCTTTTTCGCCAGGGCGATGGGCGGATAGGTGAGGTAATTGTCGGTGACCTTGAAAATTTTATCCGAGCTATTTGCCCTCCTGATCATCCTGTCGGCGCTCTTTAAGCTTATTGTCATGGGCTTCTGGACGGCGACGTGCTTTCCGGCGTCGAGGGCGCCGATCACCATCCTCTCGTGGAGCTTGTGGGGGGTTATGATCTCCACGGCGTCCACCTCCGGGTCGTCTAAGAGCTCCCGGTAGTCTGTGTACGCCTTCTTCGCCTTCCACTCCTTTTTCCTCGCCTCGGCGACCTCCGGGTTCGCGTCGCAGACGGCGTAGAGATTGGCCCTCTTGTTGTTCTTGTATCCAGGGGCGTGCAGGTTCGATATCACTCCGCATCCAATGAATCCGACGTTTATCTTGTCCATAAAAACCTCATATTAAAAAAAGACATATAAATATTCTAGAGACATTTTACTTCAGGTCGCCCTGCGTTTGCAATGGATAAGTCGTATCGATTCCCATTAAATCTCCCCCCCTAAACGATTCAGGGGAGAGGCAAAATCGAAGCGGTTCAGACGTCCCGCCCGTCGAATCTCCTGAAGACAAGCAACAGGGACGCCGTAAATGTCGCTAGGGCTAAGAGTATCAGATAAAGTGGTATGTGTACAACCTCCGCCCCCTTGTTTACGGACATCCCCGGAAATTCCACGATATTGTAGAAGAAGAACGCCGAGATGGTGTTGAAGAGGGAGTGGGAGAAAAACGTGTCCGTTACGCTGTACCCCCTTGCGATCATTGCGGAATAGAGGACACCCAACGCGAGCGCGGCGGGAAACTGGGCCGGATTTACGTGGACGAGCATAAAGAGGATGGAGGAGGTGACCACGGCGATCGGCTTGCCCCTGTTTTTCGCAATCCCCCGGTATATGACACCGCGAAAGAGGGCCTCCTCCATCAGCGGCCCGAAGATCGTGAGGGATACCAGGCCGAGGAGGAGGTCTGCCCGGTTATCCATTACGAAGAGCCTTGATAAATCCTCCACATATTTGGAATAGGTCTCCGGCGACAGGACGTAATCGGCGATGATATTTTCCATCTCGGAGGAGAGCACGGCGGCCGAAAGGGTCATGAGGACGATCGGAAGGACCCTTCTCCCCCTTACGGCTCCCCAGTGGATCGTCTCCTTGAGCGATGTGCCGTTAATACTGGCGGCGAGCAAGACAATGACAAGGGCGGGTACCGTTACGCCCAAAATCAGCATGAGCCCCTGGGAGCCGAAGACCACCTTTACGAAGACGGCAACGACGGCCTGAAGCAGGATAAAGAGGAGCGCCAGCAGCACCGAGAGGATTATATCGGGAAATTGTTTTTTCACATCACCTCCGTTTTGTAATCAATCCGTTTGTGAGATTCTTGTCTCGAACTCCAGCCGCAGCCGGTGACATATTCAAAAGGGCCAAAAAGGCCAAAAAGATTTTTGACAAGAGATATGATCTGTGGTAAAAATATCTCACTCCCCGAAAATATTGGAGGTCTTTGTGCACACGTCGAAATCTCTTTTGGCTCATTGTACGGCGAAGCTCCTTTTTGGGTGTGCCCTCTCCTTTATACTCCTTGTTTTATTATCACATCCCGCCCATTCCCGCAAGGGGATAAAGATATGGGAGGAGGCCACGAAGGCGCTCAACGAGAAGAGATACGAGGAGGCGATAGAGCTTTACACCTACGGGATCGAGATGTACCCGTATGACCCGGAGATATACAAGGCCCTCACGAACCGAGGGAGGGCGCTGATCAGGATAGGGGAGCTCGACAGGGCCGAGGCGGACCTGAAGGAATCGCTGAGCCAGAATAACAGATACGCCCCCACCATCAACGCGCTGGGGGAGCTCAAGGCCGCCAGGAAGGACTGGGACGAGGCCCTCGCCTATTACAACATCTCTATGGAAATCGACCCGAAAAATCCCGCAAATTACATCAGGCGCTCGATAGCCTACAGGAACAAGGGTCAGATCAAAAAGGCCCTTTCCGATATCGACGAGGCGATCCGCCTCAATCCCGATCTAGCCATAGCGTATTTCAACAGAGGGATGCTCAAGACGGATTCGGGCGACATCGACGGCGCCATCTCCGATTTTACGAAGTGCATAGAGATGACCCCGGACTACCTGACCGCCTATTACAAGCGGGGCGTGGCCTACGAGAGGAAGAGCGATTACAAGAGGGCCGTCGAGGACTACAACACCGTTCTCAAGGCAAAACCCCTTCACTTCGGGTCGCTCTTTCAGCGGGGACTGATCCACGCCAGGTACGAGAGGTACGATCTCGCCATTAAGGACCTGACGTCCGCCGCCGCCGTGGAGCCGAGAAACGCGGCCGTCCAGTACAACATAGGGGTGGTCATGGAGGAGATAGGAAACTACGGGGAGGCGAAGAAATACTTCGACAAGGCCTGCACCCTGGACAAGGCGTTTTGCGAATAAGCCCCGAGGCTCCGGGGGTCATAAGACCGGAGTTTCGAGATAACTTTTCTGTCTCGGCTTTTCAGATAAAAAAAGACCGACAGTAATTGCCGGTCCTTTTCCATTTAATATTTAAGCCCGCCTTGGGACTGTCGCCTTTGAAACTATCGATATAGCCTTCGGGCTTAAATATTCGCCACGGCCCTCTTAGATGCCTTCAGGGGATTGAGTTTCAGGGCTTCCGTTTTCTCCTCTTTCTTGACGTGTGTTGCGAGGTTGCAGAGTCCTCTCACCCATTTTGAGGCCGGGTCTGCGGCGGAAGAGCAATATTTCCCCGTGGGAAACTCGACGATCTTGTCGCATCCCTCGCACTCGTTGATTATGGTGTGGCATATGCCGCCGTTGAATCCGCATCCGTTCTTCGTCATGAAGACGCACTCGATCCCTTCCTTTACGGTTTTACATTTCAATGTCAGGGTCCTCCCAAAAAGTGGTATTTTTAAAAAACCGGGGCCCAAAAATAGTACCCCTAAAAATAGCTTAATCTCTGATTTTATATCATTGCAGGATCGGTGTCAATAAAAATATAGAATTAATCTCGGAAATTTTTTGTATTTTTCCACTTGGTATTCATATTTATTTAAATACTTCAAAATTTCTATTGACAAGGTTGGAGAAAACAGATAATATTATTCAAAACAACTAACTAAATGAAGGATGAAGCGATGAATCTGAAAAAGAGGAATGAGTTAATAGCTATCATCAAAATAACTGCCGCCGTTCTGGCCACCGCGTTCGCGCTTGCGTTTCTCATAGGCACCTCCTGCGGCGTGCCGGGCGAGCCGAACACCGCCGATGGCTGGTTTAGAAAAGGGAAAGCGTATGCGGATGACGAGGTGTATGGCAAGGCGATAGAGTGCTTTAGTAAAGCCATGAGTCTTGATCCTGAATTTGCGGAAGCATATAGCTATAGAGGGTTTTGTTACTTCTGGATGGTTCAATATGAGAAAGCCCTGGCCGATTTTGAAATGGCATTGAAGATAGGAGTGGACCATCCTGAAGAAATTCACTTCTATATAGGACGTACATATTTCAAAATGGGTAATTATGAAGAAGCAGTAACTAGTTTTACAAATGCGATTGAGATTAATAAAGAAATAGCAGAATACTATTACAAGAGAGGTGCATCTTACT
>JAFGIX010000050.1 GCA_016929395.1 Candidatus Zymogenus saltonus | reverse complement strand
TCAGATAAGCCAGGGCTTCGTTATCCTCGAAATATAAGACTCGAACAGGCCTCTCGTAATCTGAATATGTTTCCTTTTTATTATTTTCTTTCATGTTGAAATCTTCCCTATTTATACCCGGAGTTTATTACGATTGCCTCTTTTCATTGATGCTTCGGTGTTTAATTGCACCGGAAGAGAAACGCATCTTTTGTCCGTAGACTCCTGAAACTTCAGGGAGCACAATATTTTTACTCCATCTGAACTCCATCACCGTAAACCTTATTCTCCGGTTTGTTGTTTTATCAACAAATCTGTTATTGATCTAATATCTCCTAAAGGTCCTTTCCCTTCAAATCCCTTTCAAATAATCCCGAATAGAGAGTAGTTTTGTCTTTGGGACAATACCCAAAAAGATGTTTAATTGGACTTAATTGTCCGCTTTCATTATTTTCTCTAAACGTCTTGAAATGGTGAATTTGAATATCGACCCCTCATCGACTTTAGACTCACACCAAATTCTTCCATTGTGACGTTCGACAAGTGTCCTAACGTATGCCAACCCCATCCCCTCCCCCGGGATGTCCTGTTTCCCAGCCCTCTGAAAAACATTGAAAATTCTCCCCATATCCTTCTTATCGATACCAACCCCGTTGTCCTTTATATAAAAGGTTGTTTCATACATTTCCCCAAACGACCCGATTTCAATCTCGCCCCTTCTTTTCGGGCACAAGTAATTAACCGCGTTCGTAAGGAGGTTTTCTATGATTATCTGCATCGAGGTTTTGTCAGCTACAACGTTGTGCAGCTCCCCAATTTTTACCTTTATCCCCTGTTCCTCTATCTTATGAGCCAAGTTCATGAGAGAAGAATCCACTACCTTATTCATCTCCACAGTGGAAAAAATCAACTCCCTCCTGCCCAAGCGCGAGAGTCTCAAAATCGCGCTTATAAGGCCGCTGATACGCCCTATAGACGAATCGATAAAGTCCATGTACTTGGGTACTTCATCGTTCAGTATGGTCAATATCCTTTCCACCTCCCGCCTGCTGAGTTTTCCAAAAAATGGGATCAAGAGATCGTGGATCTCCCTATTGGCCGAACCAATCTTTTCACTATAGCCCTTGATGTTTATTAGAGGTCCCTTCAGATCGTGAGAAACTATATAAGAGAAGTTCTTGACGTCCTCGTTTGCCTTTTCAAGCTCGTTGGCATAACGCTTCAACTCTTCTTCCACCATCTTCCTGTCGGTTACGTCGATTGTGTATTCCACTACCTGAGAGAGTTTTCCGTCGCCGTGAAAAATCGGATAACTGGTAACCTCACAATATCTATCCTTGCCGGACTTGTCCTTAAAAATGTGTTCCGCAACGATCGGCCCCCCCTTCTCCCTGACTATTTCAACAGGACACATATCACCCTCGGCTTTGCAGGAAAAATCCAATCCTTGGATCTTTTTTAAGCACGTATTCAAATCGAAGTGTTCTTCATCTCTCGCCGCCGAATTTGCGATCTTTACCTTACAATCGTCGACGTCAATAACGTACAGGGGATGGGGTATGGATTCGATTAGATTTTTCAAAAATTCGTTCTGCTCTACTATCATCTTCGCCGATTCGATCCTTTCGGTAATATCTCTGCCTATGGAAATGATCGCCTTTTTACCCTCATAATCAAAAAGTCTCGCCTTTACATCGACGGGGATCTTCGTGCCGTCCTTCGCCACATGCAGACTCTCGAAGTTGGCGCTTCCCTTAGCCATGACTGTGCTTACCTTCTTGGAAATATCTGATAAAATCTCGGGGGCGTCAATCTCCAATGGGGACATGTTCAAAAGCTCCTGTCTGGTGTACCCATACCTCTTGACCGCCATTTCATTTACCTCGATGAAATTTTCAGGCATCCCCTCATCGTTAATTCCGTGGACGAAGATGGCATCCTCAACGCTGTTAAATAGTATCTTAAATTTATCCTCGCCTCCGCCCGCCGCTTCGCTTCCCGCATCGCCCTGTTCGGCGTTCCTCGTCTCATAGCTTTGCACCTTAAGGCGAAGCTCCCTTAATTCACTAATTAAATCCGCCTTTGTCCTTTTTTCGTCTATCATCGTAATTGCTCTGAGGAAAAGTTCCTAATCAATAGCCGTAAGACAGCAGCTGTCTATCGTGAGATTTACCAAACACAACCCCAAATTTTGCCTGCGAATAACGGGGTGCGCAAAGAAAGACTTCCATCAAATGTGTATGTTTCAAAGTCATCT
Source organism: Candidatus Zymogenus saltonus (assembly GCA_016929395.1). Classification (NCBI taxonomy): domain Bacteria; class Deltaproteobacteria; order Candidatus Zymogeniales; family Candidatus Zymogenaceae; genus Candidatus Zymogenus; species Candidatus Zymogenus saltonus. Next base: position 22,207 of record JAFGIX010000050.1, on the reverse strand, counting down.
CCCCAACTTTCCGGAATCCAATTCCTTTCTCAACAAGATCTCTTCAACCAGACCCTTTATACTTTCACCGTTCATCGAATCCTTCGGGATAAATAGATCTCCGCCGCACTTCAAAGCCGCCTCCCTGTATTCCGGCAAATTATGATTCGTTATGATCGCAATTCTCGTCTGGGGATGCTCTTTTTTAATCAGCTTTGTGAGGTCGAGACCATTTCCATCCGGGAGCTTTATATCCATAAATATGAGGTCGGGGATGTGGGCGTCGACGCTCAGAAGGGCGCCTTTGCCGTCTTTTGCCTCCATCACAACCATAAATGGAAAAAGTCCCAACAACATTTCCCTTATCGACTTCCTCTGGGCGGAGTGATCTTCAACTATCAACGCCTTTAATTTATCGTCAAATTCCACAGCTCACTCCCGAAATTAGAAAATATATGACGTATACCGAAAAACATGACCGATGAAGACACAAATTCACACAACTCCATTTTATCGATGAAAAGGCCGATAAAATGCTTTTTCCAAGTATTTTACTTAAAATACTATCTATATATTCACTATACTTTTAACTTTACTATCTAATTCCAATATGATAAATAGGGTAATGACTTTATTTTTATGGGGGAAAAGCAGTATTTATGCCCCAGAAAACGAGAATTGTCATAGCCGAAGACCACACGATCCTGAGAGAGGGTCTAAAGGCCCTTATATCATCCCATCCCGAATTCGAGATAGCCGGCGAGGCCAAGGACGGCGCCGAGGCCATTCGTTCCGTGAACGATGTCAGGCCGGATTTGGTCCTTATGGACCTGTCCATGCCGAAGATGAGTGGAATGAGCGCCATCGTCGAGATCAAAAAGAGATGTCCCGAAACTAAGATCCTCGTTTTGACGATTCACAACATGGAGGAATATATACTGGAGGCCTTGAGGGCGGGCGCGAACGGTTACATACTAAAAGACGCCGACCACAAAGAGCTTTTTCTCGCCATAAAGACCGTCCTGGAGGGGAAATCATTTCTCTCCCCCAGCGTCTCAAAGAAGGTAATAGAGGGATACCTTGAAGGAAAAAAGAGCATAAAGACCGACACGTCCTGGGAGACCTTGACCCAGAGGGAGCGGGAGATACTGAAATTGATCGCCGAGGGTTACAAGAATAAGGAGATTGCAAATCTCCTTTTCATAAGCGCAAAGACCGTTGAGAAGCACAGGGCGAATCTTATGAAGAAATTGGACATCCACAACGTGCAGTCTCTGACGGCCTTCGCAATCGAGAGGGGACTCATCTCGGAGTAGGGATTGCCACCCGAGCTTGCCGGTCAATAGAGGCTATTATTACTATTTTAATATTCCCCGGGGAATTGTAAGCGGATACTCGCCAAATTGGTCAGATAAGAAAGCGCAATTTCAATAATTTCAAAAATATCACCGCGGCGATTATTATAACAAAACCACGTCTCTTTAAATCCCCTCAACTAATTAGAGAATTTATGTTTGAGACTACGTGTTTTTCTATTAACCGGCCCCGGCAAAAGACCGGAGCCCCTAAACGTCGTTGCCCCAAACCCATTTGATATAAACCTCTGCCTAAAGAAAAGTTTTTAGACAATTGTTAGATGCCTGTACCCACATAACATCAATGGGAAACAGTTTCTAAATCCGTCGGTATAGACTATTTTTCCCCCTTTGCCCCTTCTCGACGATAAGCCCCGACAATATCTCTGCGGAGACATTGGGGACGACCCCGGCGGCGATCTCCCCTTTTCGCTCCAAGATACCGAAAACAGGGACTCTTCCGGCCGCCCCTCCTCCCGGCTTCCCTGCCTCACCCTGCGCCATCCGTTAAAGTATGAATCACCGGCTCCCGCCTAACCCTTAAGTCGGATTTGCGATGCCGCCGTCGCTGTGCAGCGCCTGACGAGGCTTTTGGATTAAAGGGCCGTTGGATAGCCGGCCCCCAGCTTTTTTGATATATTCGCGGTTGAAATCTCAAACTCTGATAGCTTTATGAACCAAGGCCGTTGTGTCGGACTTACCTTGTTTTATATGGACTTGATCAAAGGGGCCACCTGGCCGTGATGACGGTTCCGGCACCCTTGTCCGACTCGATGGAAAACGAGCCTCCCGACAACTCGGTCCTCTCCTTCATTCCGGCAAGGCCGAAATGAACCCAGGAATCATCCTGAGACATGACTCGATCTATATCCAGGCCGATGCCGTTATCCTCGATTTTCAGGACCACAAAACCCGTTTTTCTGAAGAGACTCAAGGAAATATGATCCGCCTTGCTGTGTTTTGCAACGTTGTTCAATGCTTCCTGAATGATCCTGTACATGACGATCTTCAAATCGTCCAGAAGCTCCTCCTCCTCTATATCAATTTCTTCTGTAATTTCTATGTTGGAATTGGTAATCTTAAACTCGCGGCAGAACCACCTGATGGTCGCCTGAATTCCGAGATCGTCCAATATGGAGGGCCTCAAATCCATCACTATCTTTCTGACCTCCCCGATCGTATCCTGCACGATCGTGGTTATCGTATCGAGCGATTCCAATATAGAAACTTTATTTGGATCGGAGATATTGTCATAAACCTGCCTGACCCTCAATTTTATCGTAGTAAGGTATTGGCCGATGCTGTCGTGAAGCTCCTGGGCTATCCTCTTCCTCTCCCGCTCCTGGGCCGTCATCAGCTGGGAAGATAGAAATCGGAGTCTCTTCTCCGACTCCCTTAACTTCTTCTCGGTCTCGATCCTCTCGTTCAGCTCCTTGATGAGATCCCTGTTGGCCCTGTTCAGCTCCTTGGTTCTCTCCTTCACCTTCAGCTCAAGGTTGTCCTTGGCCCTTTTCAGGGCCTCGTCGGCCATCTTCTTCTCAATGGCCAGCTTATGTTGTTTCAATACCCTTTTTATTACCGTTGGAATAAGCTCAATATATCTTCCATTGAAATCCTTTACGACGTAATCCCCCACCCCGAGCTTCATCGCCTCCACGGCGAGATCTTCACTCCCCTCTCCAGTAATCATAATGGCAGGGGGGGGATTTTCGATATTCGACATGGCCTGAATAACTTCGAGTCCGTTATAAATGGGAATGTCGTAGTCAATCGCAACTATATCGTAAGATTTTCTTTCAAGCATGGCAAGGCCGTCTTCGCCGTTTACGGCGATGTCTATTTCAAAATTTTCTCTCAAGAGCTTTTTCTTGATCAGACTGGCCAGGCCCTCATCGTCTTCCATATAGAGAACACGGATGGGGTTCAATTGTGGTGAAACGCTCACTTTTTTGTTATCCCCTGATATAAAGACGGAATCAAGCGGTCATCCCAAACAGGTCCCGCTCCCATTGTTGTCCGTAATAAATTGAACGGCCGGCCGTGAATATATTTGAATGGCTTACTGTGAATATATTTGAACGACTTACAGTGAATATATTTGAACGGCTTGTCGTGAATAAGATTGAACGGCTTGCCGTCCATGATTCAAAGAGTGAAGTATTTATCAAACCGCCTTTTAACAAGTCCCGGTCTTTCCTCTATCTAATGGATGTCCATTGGATTTTTCAGGACGGCGCATACAGGGGGGTCATCACGACGGCTCGTCGAACGAGAGCCTCATCCTGAAGTAGGGTCCGTAGCGGGAACTGGAACCCGTGGGGTGAAAGTTTACGGCGGTGACCTCCCAACCCTGCCCTATATACTCCTCGATATTGTCGGTAATTTTGTCATTGACGATTATTATTTTGTACAGCCACATGGTAATCACTAGAATAAAACTGGATGTTATCCCTTTGTCTTTACGTTATCGGGGCCCTCGAAATCCAAGATCATCCTCTTGAATTCCTCGGGCATTTTATCGGGCCTGCGGGTTTTCGGATTGATAAAGACGGAGACGGTCCTTCCCTCCGCCACAAGAGATCTCCTCCCCGGAACAAAGATCAGGTAGTTGATGTGGAAGCTCGAATCCCCGAGGTAACCCACCTTTACGTAGATATCGATCTCCTCGTCGAAGTAAAGGGGCGCCAAAAAACTGCAGGAGATATCAGCCAGGGCCATTCCGGTGCCGAATTCCTTAAGCTTTCCGTAGCTGATCCCGAGGTCCCTGAAATACTCGAAGCGTCCGATCTCTATGAAATCGAAGTACCTTATATTGTTTACGATCCCTTCGATGTCGGTCTGGGACATCCTGACCCTGGATCTGATCTTAAACTTATATCTTTTTAAATCTTCCAACGTAGCGGCTTGCATAGGCCCAAATTTAATGTGCTCTAAGGCTTCTTCTTCAGGTTGTAGAAGACATCTTTGCCGATGAATTCGCTTGAGTCTCCAAGATTCTCCTCTATCCTCAAGAGCTGATTGTACTTCGCTATCCTGTCGGTCCTCGATGCGGAGCCCGTCTTTATCTGGCCCGTGTTTGCCGCCACTGTAAGATCGGCGATAACGGTGTCTTCGGTCTCCCCGGAGCGGTGCGAGACCACCGCCGTAAATCCGGCCCTCTTGGCCATCTCTATGGCGGAGAAGGTCTCGGTCAGGGTGCCTATCTGGTTTATCTTGATCAAGATCGAGTTTGTGGCCCCGGCCTCGATACCCTTCTTCAGCCTCTTGGTGTTCGTTACGTAAAGGTCGTCCCCCACGATCTGAACCCTGTCTCCGAGACGCCCGGTCATCTCGCAAAAGCCGTCCCAGTCGTCCTCAGAAAGGCCGTCCTCGATAGATACGATCGGATATTTTTTTATCAGCCCCTCGTAGTAGTCGACCATTCCGGACGAGTCGAGCTCCTTGTTTTCCGCCTTAAGCACGTATTTACCATTGACAAAAAACTCGCTCGCCGCGGGGTCCAGGGCGATCGCCACCTCCTCTCCGGGCTTGTATCCCGCCTTCTTTATAGCCGTCACTATCAGCTCCAGCGCCTCCTCGTTGCTGCCGAGGTTCGGGGCGAACCCCCCCTCATCACCCACGCTCGTTGCGAGTCCCTTATCCTTGAGTACCGACTTCAGATTGTGGAAGACCTCGGTTCCCATCATAAGCGCGCTTGAGAAAGAGTCGGCACCCAGGGGAAAGATCATGAACTCCTGTATGTCGACGTTGTTGTCGGCGTGCTTTCCGCCGTTCAGGATATTCATCATAGGAACCGGAAGGAGCTTTGCGCTCACGCCGCCGAGGTAGCGGAACAGCGGAAGGTAAAGGGCGTTCGCCGCCGCCTTCGCGGTGGCCGAGGAAACGCCCATAATGGCGTTGGCCCCCAGCTTCGATTTATTCTCCGTCCCGTCAAGCTCGATTAGCTTTTTATCCACACTTATCTGATCCAGGGAGTTCATCCCTATGATCTCCGGTGCGATGATATTTATAACGTTATCCCTGGCGTTTATGACTCCCTTGCCGAGATACCGGCCTTTATCGCCGTCCCTCAGCTCCACGGCCTCGTGCTCTCCCGTGGAGGCCCCCGAAGGAACCGACGCCCTTCCCATCACCCCCGATTCCAGATGAACATCCACCTCGATTGTTGGATTTCCCCGAGAATCGAGTATCTCGCGGGCAAATACGTCCGATATAGTAGTCATTTTGTCAGCCCATACCTAAATAAAAATGAAAAAAAGGGAAAGGCCGGACATATAACATCCAGCCGTGTTAACTCAATCTTCCGGGACACATGCATCAGTCGGGCATACATCTGCACAAGAACCGCAATCGGTACAAAGATCTGGATCGATTACGTATTTGTCCTCGCCCTCGCTTATCGCCTCAACGGGACATTCCGGTTCACACGAACCGCACATGATGCATTCATCCGTTATCTTGTATGCCATTGTTTTCCTCCTTTTCTAGATACAGCCACTTGCCACTATAAAAAATGAAAAATAATTTTATACCATATTTGCCGCCTGTGCAACAATTATGTTTAAAAAATAACCATTTAATATGAAAATTCAACGGATTTTATTAACAATAAACGGGAAAACAAGGCAAGTTCTGCCTTGAAAAAGGTCGGTTTTCGGAGTAAAATGGAATCGGAAAATTCGGTATATTTAAGATGAAGCGCTGGACCATAAGAATTGCGGCGTTCCTCACCATCGTCTTCACCGTGCCAAGTTTCTCGATTTCTCTCGAGGAGGGCGGCGACCCGGCATTCACCGGAAAGAAGATAGACATCGTAATGGACAACGCCGATATAAGGAAGGTGCTTCTCCTCTTCGGGGAGTGTGCGGGAATCAACATGGTAATCAAGGGGGATGTCAAGAGGAAGATTACCATAAAGCTTAAAAGCGTCCCCTGGGATCAGGCGTTCTTCCTACTGCTCGATATTTTCAACTTGAAAGCCGAGTACATTAACGACGTCCTTATTATAGGCAAGAACAGGTAATCTTAAGGAGTATATTATGAAACGGAATATTTCTCTCATGGCCGAAAAAAAATATGACCTGATTATTATAGGCGGCGGCATTACCGGGGCGTCGGTGGCCTGGGACGCCAGCCTGAGGGGACTCAAGGCGGCCCTCTTTGAAAAGGACGACTTCGCAAACGCCACCAGCTCCGCAACGTCCAAGCTGATCCACGGGGGGCTGAGGTACCTCAAGAACTTCGAGCTGGGACTTGTGAGGGAATCGTTGAGCGAGCGAAGGATAATGAGCATGATAACCCCCCAGTTCGTCTTTCCTATCCCCTTCATCGTGCCCCTCTACGGCCACGGCATAGAGGGGAGGCTCCCCATGCAGGCGGCGCTCTCCGTCTACGACCTCCTCGCCTACGACAAGGAGGAGACGGAGGACCCGGACAAGAGGATACCCAATCACAAGATACTGGGGGAGGGGAAGGTAAAGAGGCTCTTCCCCGGCCTTGAGACAAAGAATCTGAACGGCGGCGCCCTCTATTACGACTGCCAGATGCACACGCCGGAGAGACATGTCCTCGAATTCATGCTGTCGGCCACCGACTACGGGGCGGACGTTGCCAACTACGCCGAGGTGAGGGATATTCTGAGAAAGGGAAACGTGATAAACGGCGTTATGGTGAGAGACAAAGAGAGCGGAGAGGAATACAAGATAAGCGGGAAGGTGGTCGCCAATGTGACGGGCCCGTGGGGGGACATCACGCTCGGGATGCTCCACAAAAAGGGAGTGGAGAAGAGGCTCATCCGCTCCAAGGGAATTCACCTCGTGACAAAGGAGATATTCAAGGACTACGGCCTGGTTTTGAGGACAAAGGCGGGAAGGCACTTCTTCATAATACCGTGGCGGGGATACTCCCTGATCGGCACCACGGACAGGGCCTACGACGGCGAGCCTGACCATTTCAAGGTCTCCGAGTCGGACATTGCGGGGCTCATCGAGGACACGAACGAAAACCTCCCCGGGGCAAAGCTCTTAAGAAAGGACGTCCTCTATTTCTACGGGGGGTTGAGGCCGATCGTGGAAAAGGACACAGACATAGACGTCTACGACGCGTCCAGAAAGTACGAGATATACGACCACGAGAAGGACGACAAGATAAAGGGCATAATAACGGTGATCGGCGGGAAGTACACCACGTCGAGAAATCTCGCCCGGCAGGTTGTGGATATGACCTACAAAAAGCTGGGGAAAGAACCGCCGGAGTGCCTCACCGACACCACCCCCCTCTACGGCGGGGGGACCGGGCCCTTCAATAGCTACCTCAACAAGGAGATAAAAAAACACAAAAGGGAATACCCGAAAGACGTGGTGGAAAATCTCATCCATCAGTACGGAACGGAGCACGGCAGGATTATGGTAAAGACCGAGACCGAACCGGGATTGAAAGACAAGATCGCTCCAAACCGACCGGATATACTGGCGCAGGTGGCATACGCCGTGACCGACGAGATGGCCCTCCACCTTGACGACGTGGTCTTTCGCCGGACGGGCCTGGGCACGGTCGGCAATCCCGGGGAGGCGGCGCTGAAGAAGTGCGCCGATGTCATGGGGGAACTGCTGGACTGGGACAAGACCGAAAAGAAGAGGGAAATGGGCTGGGTCAACGAGTACTACGTCCCAATCAAGAAGGACGGGGATATCCCCAAGGCCAAGGACGTTATATCAAAAAAAGCCGCTAAATAGAAAAACGAAGGGGCGGGATATTGAAACGACAAAATGGGACAATACCAAAACGGTGAAACAGCGAAATAACCAAATTTCAGAATGTGTAAAAGGGGACGGGGGCGGACTTACCGAAGACATAGAGTTGGCATGTCAACGATAATTTAACGATATATCGATGCGACGACATATTGACCTAACGACATTTTGACCCGAAATGGATTTCCCGGCTGGAACGGAATCCCTGACCTGAAATGGGATCCCCGCCTCAAAGGGTTTCTGTTGAGGGCAAGGGATTGCCGACAACGGTAAAATGAATATGATGACGAAAAGGCGCCGGATATGTGTCAACCATCAACTATGCGCCAAATACAATATCGCCCTTGATCGACCCCTCGATTGATCCCCCTGCCCCCCCTTAACCGAGAATCCCCCGACCGCCAACCTTTTTTCTAATCACGACATAATCCCGCTACAGATCTTCCGGGCCGAAGCCCGAGAGCTGCGAGAGGAGCCTCGACCTTATCTCCCGGACTGTGGGCAGCTTATTCATATCCTCTTTCGGTGTGATCGTCTCGAAGAAAGGAGTCAGGCGGCTCCCGCAGCCGCACTTCTCCGGGCTATGGCCGAAGGGGACGACCACCGGCATGCCGCACTCCTCGCACCTGAATAGGTCTTTCCTCCCCGACTTCTTTCCCCTCTTGCCGACCGGCTTTCCCTCTATCTCTACCAGGTCGAAGGAGAAATCAACCGTAACAGCGCTTGATATCGAGGTTCCCACGCCGTAGGCGTCGCAGACAGGATTCAGATCCATTATCGAGTACTCGTCGAGGCCGCCGCTGGCAAATAGCTTTACGTGGGAGAATCCCTTGGTGTTCAGCTCCCAGCGAACCTCGCTCAGTATCTCCTTGAAATCCCCCCTCCTGGAGCCGGGCGTATCGAGCCTGACCCCGAAGAGTTTTTCCTTCAAGGCGGAGGCTACGTTTACCGCCTCAAACTTCTCATCGTTGAACGTGTCGATGAGGACGATCCGGTTTACCTTCTTGTCGATGATCTCGTCAAAGGCCCTTGCGGTCTGAACGGTGTCGCCGATTATGAGGATGAGGGCGTGGGGCATGGTCCCTACCGGGGTCTCGTTGAGCTTCTCTGCGCTGGCAACCGAGCTTACGCCGTCAAGCCCCCCGATCAAGGCCGACCTGTCTATCATCGGGGCGATAGCAGGGTGCATCCTCCTGGCCCCGAACGAGATGACCGGGCGGTCTTCCGCCGCGACCCTGCATCTGGCCGCCATCGTGGCGATCCCCGTGGCCTGGCAGATGAAGCCCAGGATCGCCGTTTCGTGGATCCCGAAATCGGTGTACTCCCCCTCTATTTCGAGGACCGGCTCGCCGGGATAAAAGATCGTCCCCTCGGGGATGCTCCTGACCTTTACGTCGTGGGCGGAGAGGAGATCGATGACCTCCTCGAGGCCGGAGAAGACCGCCCACTTCCAGTCGGCCGGCAGCGACTTTGCGAAAACCTCGGCGACGACCCTTCTCTTGATCCCCATCTTGTCGAGGACCTCCTTTGTCCTCATGAAGTAGACGTCGGTTACCTTCCCCCCCCTTATCTCGTCTTCGGAGAGCATGTAAAACATGATTTATTATTCCCCCTGGATGGTTATCCGTTGAATATCTCTTTTTTAAAAAACTGTATGGAGTGCGATTAAGATTCTATGCCTACCCCCCCTACGGTTCCGATTTCCCGCCGAGAGGGGCGTCGGCTCAGTTCTTCAACAGGATCAGCGAGCCCTTTTTCACGGAGAGATGCTCCGCCACGGCGTCACACTTTGCCTTCAGGATGAAGAAGATGTTTTTGTCCTCTCCCTCCAGCACCTCGAAGTTCCCCTGGCCCTTGGAGACTATGAGGTCCGACTCCTCGAAAATCTTCCTGAACTCCCCAGAGGCGGTTTTCAGATCGGCCCCCGGTATATCCGCCCCGGTGTCTATGATCTCCGCGAGTTCCCCGATTCCGGAGGCGATCGCATCCTCCCTCGTCGCGTCGTTGATGACGGCACCCCCCCTGACGGCGAATATCACCCTTCCCTCCAGATTCTCCCTCGCCCACCAGAGAAACAGCCTGTCCAAAACTATCTCGCCGGCGTTGTCAGCCAAAAAGAGGATTTTTTTCGCCTTGAAAAGCTCGTCCCTCAACTTTTCGTAATCGTCTATTGCAAAGGTCAGATTTTCAAATTCTTCGAGGATGGTCTGGGGCGAAAAAGATATGTCGGGGATGCCGAAGTCTATGATGTTGCCCACGGCTGTGGCCACCAGCGCCGCCTTCAGCCTGTCCTTGGAGGCCATAACCCTCTCTTCAATAAGGGGATATATCGACATGGCGCTTTCAAGGCTTTTTCTCTTTATCTCGATGTAGGGATCGGAAACGCCGGTGAACTCCCTTATCCGCCTGTAGATCACCGCCGCGAGCTCCGGCGCCGTGATCCCGGGCGGGGCGGTCTCTATCGTTATAGAGGCCTCCTCTACGATCTTCGCAATATCCTCATTGCCTGCCCCCGAAAGCCCAGCGGCGGTCTTGGCCTGCTTCAGTATACACGATTTGCACTCGGGCTTTAATAACATATTCCTACTTGATCATCCCCGATTGTCTGAGAAATATCTCTATCCTATTTTGGAACTCTTTCCTGTCCAGCAGCCTGGATGTGAGGGAGAACTCGAACTTCAGGACCTTGGAAGCATCTTTTTTCAGATTCCTGAACGTCGCCTCCTTGATCGCCGTGAGCGTCCTGCCCCCCACCCTGCCGATCTCCCCGGCCCTCCTTTCCGCCGCTTCCACAAAACCGTCGTGGGGGTAAACCTCGTTTACAAGCCCCATCTCTTTGGCCTCGGAAGCTGTGATCATCCTCCCGGTTGAGCAGAGCTCCTGGGCCCGGGCGGAGCCGATCTTCTTTGCCAAGGGATATACGATCGGATTGACGCCGAAATTGACCTCGACGTGGCCGAAGGAGGCGTTCTCCGACGCCAAGATCATATCTCCGGCAAGCGCCAGGTCGAATCCTCCTGCCAATGCAACGCCTGAGACCGCCGTGATAACAAATTTCTTGACTGTATATATCGCCCTGTGGTACTCGAAGATCCGGTGAAAAAAGGACTTAAGATTCGTATCCACAGCTTCCTTGAGGTCAAAGCCGGCGGAGAAGCTCTTCGGGCCGCCCGTTATCATAATCAGCGATACCTCGTCGTCGGAACCGAGCCGAGAGAGGGAGTCCTCCAGCTCGTCCCTCAGCCTCATCGAGAGGGCGTTCATCGCCCTGGGGCGATTAAGCATTATCTTCCCGGTCCCGTTCTCACGGGTGACGATAATATCCTTGTACTCCATCCGCTCTTTCCTGCCGGTCACGAATCGATTTTAAGGCGTCCCGAAAACCAACCCTGCTTCGGCGTCGACTACACGGATCGGCTACTGCCCCCGCTTCTGCCCCCTCCAATACACATATCCCATGATTTTGCTAATCAACGATTTCGAAGTTGAAATCGAGCTGAGGGAGCTCGCCCCCATCGACCGCAGCGGGACTTACAATGAGTTTCAGCGTCCTTGCCATCGAAGAGTACTTTTGCATGTAGACAAAGCCCTTGACCGTCGCCCCGGAGAGTATCGTGCCGAACCTGAAGGCGACCGGAATGACCTTGGAGTCATACTGGCTGTACCCGTAGGGGTACGCAAACTCGAGACCCAGCCCCCCCCATGAGCGATAGTAGTAGTTCCCGCCGTAAAAGATGACCGGCGGATATGACCGGGTGGAGTAGACAGCCTTGTCGACATGTTCCGCCTCGATAACACCGTACTGGATGCTGTTGTCATCAAACATGAAGATGTGCTCCGTACCAATTGTAATATCCTTAGATGTCTTGTTTTGTACAGAGATGAGGAACGGAGTGAAACTGTACTTAACGTCGATCGGCTCGTAGTTCCAGGCATCGCTCACAACCGTGATTACAATCCCTCCCCTATCCAGCGTAGAGCTTTTCGATTCGAGATTCACGATTCCGTTGGCGCCCTTTACTGGAATTATCTCCGGTCCGCAGGAAGCGATAAAAAGGATTAAAAACGAGATAAGAAAGAACTTGGTACGTTTCATTATCTGATCCCCCTTTAATTTCATTTATATTGAAAAAATTAAAACTATTTCTCTCTATTTTTCAACGTTCAATTTTAAGTCTTTGCTCCCTTCGGTCTCCTTCGGCTTATCCCCGGGCTTTTTACCGGTTTCCACTTCGGGGGTCTCCTCTACGGCCTCCGTTTCGTCCCCGCCTTCAGATTCCGTTTCTCCATCAACTTCCCCATCCGGCTTCCCCTTGTCCTGAATGGAGTCCAAAAATTTCTTGGCGGAGATGTTTTCGGGATCGGTTTTCAGGGCCTTATTGAGCTCCATTTTTGCCTCGTCCTTTTTCCCCATGGAAAGGAGTATCCTCCCCTTTATCTCATGTCCCCTGCTGTATCCGTGATAGGCCTTGAGGGCTGTATTGACCATCACGAGAGCGCCGTTCAGATCCTTGTTCTGATTGAGGTTTATCTCCGCAATATCCACATATATTTCATACAGGTCCGGCTTTAACTCCACTACCCGAAGAAAGGCCTCCCTGGCCCTATCGTAATCCTCCATCTCCCTGTACAACCTGCCTAAGCTGACAAACGTCTCAAAAGACCTTGGATTGACCTTGGAGGCCTTGATAAAGGCTTCCTCCGCCTTTTTCTTGTCGCCTTTTTTGAGATAGACCTCTCCGATCCCTATATACGCCTTATCCGATTCGGGATCGAGGGATAGGGCATTTTCAAACGAATCGAAGGCCTCCTTGTATTTTCCGGCGCTGCAGTATATGTTGCCAAGGCTGATGTGGAGGTCGATGTCCTCCGGGGAGACCTTGATGGCATCCTTGAGCACGCTGACCGCACTGTCCGGTTTCCCCAGCTTTATCCTGACAATGCCCAGGCTCTTAAGGGCGGATGTGTCTTCCGGTCGAATCCTGACCGCCTTAGCGAGCGCATCCTCCGCCATCTTGAATTTTTCCTGATCAAGATAGAGGAGGCCGAGATTTAGGTACGCCTCGAAGCAATCGGTCTTGATTTCGATCGCCTTTCTGAAATACTCCTCTGCGTCCAGGAACAGCCCCGTCTCCTTGTGGATTATGCCGATATCCACATACGCCTGATAGAGCCCCGGTTCGAGCTCCAGGGCCTTGTTGTACCACGCCTGGGCCTCGTCGTAGGTTCCCGTGAGCATCAGCGCGCGCCCCATCGCGTAATAGGTCTCAACGCTGTCGGGGTCTATCTTCACCGCCCTTCTGAAAAAACCGATCGCCTCGTCGTACCTGTTCAGGTGATAGTACGTGAGGCCGAGATTGTAGTTCGCCTCAAAGCTCCTCGGTTTTGACTTCAGAGAGTTCAGAAAGTATTTCTGGGCCTCGTTGTAATCCTTGTTGGCAAAGCTGATCTTCCCCATGTTGTAACAGGATTCGTAATGGTTTGACTTGATCTTGAGTCCCTTTTCAAAGAACCTCATCGCCTTCTTTGTATTTCCCGCCTTATAATATATCTCTCCAATCTTTGCCATGGCATCGAGGTTATCCGAGTCGATGTCGAGCATATCTTCATATGTGTCTATAGCCTTTTCCCACTCTTCCCTTTCCATGTATATCTGGGCCATCCCCTCGTAGGCAGGAAGGTAGTCCTTTCCATGCTTCTGGGCCTCCTTGAAATAAGCAAGGGCGTCGTCGTATTCGATCATCAGAAGGGAAATCTCGCCCAGTCTCGTGAGAGACCTGTAATGCCCCGGCTCGATCTCCACTATCTTCTGATAGCGCTCTCCCGCCTCCGTGTAGTTCTTTTCGGAGAAACAGCGCTCCGCATCGGAGAATTTCTCCAGAACGTCCGGCTCCGGGGTCTCTCCGGGAGACCCGCAGCAGGGGAGGACTCCAACGAAGATAAAGAGAATAACTGCCTCTATAAAACGAAACGACCTTCTCGTCATCATGTAATCTTTTTTAGAAAACTTATTCATTTGAACAATTTTTCATACAGGCGTATCATACTCTAACGGCAGGGGAAAATCAAGTAAAAACTCCCTGGCTGGAGACGGGCTTAAGATTAAAACTCAAGGAATATCATAGAGATAGTCGAGGGCAAATACACCTTGCATCGATTTTCCCTTTGCAGTACCATAGTCAGTATCAGGAATTTGGATTTTAGGGGGGTGAAAATGATTAGAAAACCGGCCGTTTCAGGGCAGTTCTATCCGTCAAATCCGGCGGCGCTCGAAAGGGAGGTAAAGTCGTACTTCGACTCAAGCGTTAAGCCGGTAAAGGCGTTTGGTATCGTCTCCCCCCACGCCGGCTATATCTACTCCGGCCGGGTGGCTGGGGAGGTCTTCTGCCGCGTCGAGGTGCCCGGGAGGGTTCTGATCATGGGACCGAACCACCGGGGGAGGGGGACCGACGCCGCCGTGATGTCAAGCGGCAGGTGGGCAATGCCGATGGGGGACGTTGCGCTTGACACCGAGCTCGCGGCAAAGCTGATAGCCTTATCTAAGATCGTCAAAGAGGACGAGTCCGCCCACGCGATGGAGCACTCTCTTGAGGTTCAGCTCCCCTTCGTCCAGGCGATTCGGGAGGACTTTCTCCTGACTCCGCTGGCGCTGGGGCGCCTCAGTTTAAGCGAGTGTCTGGCCCTGGGGGAGGATCTGGCCACAGCGATCAGGGAGATTGATGATGACGTCCTCATCGTGGCGAGCTCCGACATGACCCACTACGAGCCGCACGAGACCGCCAAGAAGAAGGATATGGACGCCGTCAAGCACATCCTCGACCTCGACCCGGAGGGGCTTTACGAGACGGTCCGCGGCAGGGGGATCACCATGTGCGGGGTCCTTCCGGTGACGGTGATGCTGAAGGCCGCGATTATGCTGGGCGCAAAGAAGGCGGAGCTCGTCGACTACAAGACCTCCGGCGAGACCTCAGGCGACTACGGCAGCGTTGTGGGCTACGCGGGGCTGATTGTGAGTTAGGGGGGAGGGTTTGTAATCTCTGTTGTTAATGAGTGGTGGTGCGGGAAGTTCAATACTAATATCTTAAATTTTGCAGGGTAATAAATGTCTTTAAATCATTTTGAAAATATTTTAAGAAGGGGTTATGAATCAAAGGAGTTGGATTACAAATCCCCTATAAAATGGGATGAAAAAGATAAAAAAGCTTCTTGTGAAATTGTTAAAGATATACTTGCAATGGCAAATACAAACGGTGGTTGGATAGTAATTGGTGTAAAGGAAATCGACAATGGCTTTGATTTTATAGGTGTAACTAAAGAAGAATCGAAAAGTTTTGAAAGTACTAGGGTAAATAATTTTGTACAAAAGTATGCTGATCCACCAATTAATTTAAAAGTTGTTAAAATAGAAAGTGAAAATAGAGACTTTGTAATTTTGGAAATACCACAGTTTTTAACTACTCCACATATTTGCATAAAAAATTACCCTGATGTACTATTATCAGCTACTCTATATGTAAGAACTGACAACAATGAGTCAGCACCAATTAATTCATCACACGATTTAAGAAATATTTTAGAATTATCTATAAAAAATAGAAGTGAACAACTTCTCGAACAAATAAGCATTTTTTTTAAGCATGGTGAAATGGGAGAAAGAAAAAATACCGATCAACAAAAATTTGAAGAACAGATAAACGATGCTTTAAAAAGTTTTGATCAGAATAATACATTTAAAGATGAGTATTATGGCTATAGAGAAGTCTGGCTTGTCCCAGAAAAATTTGATGAGATTCTAATCGAAAAAGATAACTTGCTTGATATATCAAAAAAGGCCGATATTGATTACATAGGTAGACCTTTTTTACAAATCAATTATCCAAATACTACTTGTAAAATGGGAAATAATTTACAAACTTTCAATACTTACCAAGATTTTTTAGGGAATAAAAGAGTATATTTTTGGAGATTATATCAAAGTGGTCTTTTTATTAAAAAAGAAAATATATATGAATTTTTAAAAACAGATAAAGAAACAAAAGTATTGGATATTGATATTACGACACTTCTAATAGCAGCATCAATATTTTTTCTAACGAAACTTTATTGCGATGTTCTTGACGAAACTGATTTTATTGAATTGAATATTGTATTAAGAAATACTCTGGACAGGAAATTATGCACAGGTGAAAATGTGGATGATTTATCTGCTGATTACTTCTCGAAAATGCCGGAAATACATTACAAAAAGAGTTTAAGACTTCTAGAGTGGAATATTGGTAAAATTGAAAATGCCCTTGAAATTGCCGAGTCTATTTTTAAAGATTTCCATTGGGATCAGCCAAATCTTGAGCCAGTAAAACGTAGATTGAAATTGGAGAAAATTTTTCAAAGAGATTTATAAACTCCCTACTCCCTCACATCACACGGCGGCTCCGTCGGCGCCTCCGCCCCGATCTCGTCTAAGCTCCTTCCGCTCTTCACCGAGTCCGGGGCTGAATCCAGAATATCCACCTCGCGGTCCTCGAACTCGTCCTTCATCTTGATGAGGAGCCAGTTCTTGTCGGTATCTCCCTTTCCCTTCGCCTTCATTTTTACGAGGGCGAACTTTCCCTTGAGCTTCTCCCCTTTCAATAAAACCTCGACCCTCCCCTTCTCGAAGCCGTCCGGCTTCAGGTTCTCGTAGTCGCCCCTGTCCCAGACCATCACCGGGCCGGCGCCGTACATCCCATCAGGGATCACCCCCTCGTAGTCGGCGTACACCACGTCGTGGTCGTCAACCATGACGGCGAGCCTTTTCACGGAGCCATCCATGGACGGCCCCTTCGGGACCGCCCAGGACTTCAGGACGCCCTCCATCTCGAGGCGAAAGTCGTAGTGGAGCCTCTTTCCCCTGTGTTTTTGGACCACGAACATCGGCATCGATAACCGCCATTTTAATATTTTGAACCGTTTGAGCTACCCTCCCCTCTCCCTCCTCTGCGTAAGGATCTTCACTGCCTCCCTCTTTATGTTGTCCCTGACGTGCTGGCTCTTTGCGATAAGGGAGATCTCCTTGGTGGAAAGGAGAGCAAGCTGCCTCAGGGCCAGCTGGGAGGGGGTTCTCGGGTTTCTGACGATGGAGTTTTTTATCTCGAGGTTCTGTATCCACTTCCTGTTTTTGCCTATCGCGTCGAGGACGTCGGCGGGGGTGCCCACGTCTTTTGCTATGCGGTTGATCTCCTGGTCGGTTATCCTCGGGTTCCTGATGATGAGGCGGGCCACGGAGGGATTCAGGTCTTTCAGAAGCGCCGCCCTCTCGAGCTTGTCCCCCTTGGGCGCCAGCATCATCTTTTCGTTCATCGACATCTTCCTCACCCTCTGCATCGTGATCTCCCGCGAGGCCTCGTCGATGTCCGTTTCGGAGTCCTCTCCCTCATCGGAGAAATCTTCGGGCGGCTCCCCCAGCTGAATGACCGTCCTTTCATCCGCGGCCACCACCCCTGATATGCTCTTTATAAACTCGTCCAGCTCCTTCTTCTTCTCATCGAAGTCCAAAAACTGAAGGGCAAAGCCCGGATTAAGGCCGCTCTTCCTGGCGTCTTCCTCCGTCACCCTCCTGACTACCTCGGACATCATCGTTACAGGCTCTTCCCACTTGGGGATGGAGAGGGATACCTTTACCTTCAGGTGCATTGGAAGGGGCCTTGTAGACTTGATGAATATTCCGCCGTGGCTGATGTTTTCTGTGTATTCCTCCTTGAACCTGTCAACGGTCTTGTAGTTCACCCTTATCTTTACCTTCTCTCGCGGATGTTTTCTGCTCTCATTAGCGGAACCACCGTCTACGGAATTTCCGATCATGGAAACACCTCCCTTCCATCGCTTGGAATTTTTTTTATTTTAACATCCTTGCTACGGAAATGTCAAAAATAAATGACCCGATAAGATACGATTTGTAATATCATTATCTATTGTAATATTATTGACAGGGCGCCATCATCTTGGTAGAATTGTAACCGTATCGAAATCGAATATCGCGCATGATTGAAGCTTTCGTGATTGAAGTTTGATATAAGATCGAGTTTGAACATAGAGTCAAAGAGGGGAGGTCGATATGCCAAAGCTCCTAATTGTTGACGACGATGAGAATATATGTCTCCTCTACGAAGAGGATTTTACAGAGGAAGGCTATGAAGTTGAGATCGCCAAAAACGGCAAGGAATGTATAGAAAAGCTCAAGTCTTTCTCTCCCGATCTTATCATAATGGATATTCGAATGCCGGAGATGGACGGGATCGAGGCGCTGGGCAAGATAATAGCGAAGGAGAAAAATATCCCCATAATTCTTAATTCAGCTTATTCATCCTACAGGGACGATTTCAGAAGCTGGGGGGCCGACGCCTATATAGTGAAGTCATCGGATATTTCCGAGCTCAAGGATAAGGTCGCCGAGATTCTTGGGAAAACCGCCTGATTGATAGGGGGTGACAGGTGAAGATACTGGCCATGGTCCTCGCCGGGGGTAAGGGGGAGAGGCTCTATCCCTTGACGCGGGACAGGGCCAAGCCGGGCGTCCCCTTCGGCGCCAACTACAGGATTATCGACTTCACCCTGTCAAACTGCGCAAACTCGGGCCTTCGCAGGATCGTAATCCTCACCCAATACAAATCCTTTTCATTAGACAGGCACATCCAACACGGCTGGAATTTCTTCTCCAGTCAGATGGGTGAGTACGTGGACATCATCCCCGCCCAGCAGCGCGTCAGCGAGGAGTGGTACCGGGGGACGGCCGACGCGGTTTATCAAAACATCTACACCCTCGAGCAGGAGAGGCCGGATATGACGCTGATACTCTCGGGGGATCACGTCTACCGGATGGACTACAGGAACCTCATCGACTTCCACAACGCGAAGAACGCCGACCTCACCGTGGGCGCCATACCCATGCCGAAGGAGCTCTCCAGACAGTTCGGCGTTATGGTGGTGGATAAAAACTACAGGATCATCGGATTTCAGGAGAAGCCTGAAACGCCGGAGACCATGCCGTCCGATCCAAATCTCATTCTCGCCTCCATGGGGATATACGTCTTCAACACCGAGAAGATGGTAAAGCGGATTGTGGAGGACGCGAAACGCTCCGGAAGCTCCCACGACTTCGGCAAAAATGTCATCCCGGCCATGATAGACAGGGATAAGGTCTACGCGTTCCCCTTCGTAGACGAGGTAACGGGAAGGCCCGCCTACTGGCGGGACGTAGGTACGATCGAGGCCTACTGGGAGGCGCACATGGACCTTATCTCCAGGGACCCCGAGTTCTCCCTGTTGAACCGCAAGTGGCCTATCTACACCTACGAGCCGCCGACCCCCCCGGCAAAGATAATATCGGCCGGCACAGACGGGGAAGGGATTCAAAACTCGATCGTCTCCGGCGGGGATCTGATCATCGGCTCCAGGGTTATAAACTCCGTAATAGGAAGAAACGTCTCCATCTACGAGGGGAGCGAGATCGAAGAGTCGATCATCATGGACAGGGTCAAGATAGGGAGCGGGGCGAGGCTGAAAAAGGTGATCATAGACAAAAACGTCACGATACCGGACGGGATGGAGATCGGGTTTTCCAGGGCGGAGGACGAAAAGGCCTTCGACGTTACCAAGGGGGGGATCGTGGTGATCGCCAAGATGACGAAGTTCGACTGATTTCGGCACACCGACCTCGCGCCGGGTTCTGAAGGCGGTTTTTTTCTGATGACGTGAACACCCTTTAATCATTTTTTTACTGGATTCCAAGATGGCGAAGGAATTTATCTCGATAATCCTTTTTTTTATAGTTACCGCCGGGGGACTGGCGGGCGTCTTTTTTTCATGGCGGATTGAGAGCCGGCCGAAGAGGGGAGCAGTCATTTTAGCCGCCCTAGCCCTGTATATCGCCGTCTCCTGTATTATCGCCCGATGGGCGGGCTCAGGGGGGTGGCCCGAAGGGATGATCGCCCTTCCCGTCATTGTGGTGGTGGGACTTCCCGTCGCCCTGTTGATGCTGATCGCCCTTATCCTTGCGCTCTTTGCCGGCGGGAAGCCGAGCCGTATAAAAAGGGCGGTGCTTGTAACGCTCTTGTCACTGATAGGGATCGCCCTTCTCACCATGATCTTCAACAGGCCCATCAGGACCATGTGGTACCTCAAAGACGTCGACAATCCAAATCCGGTGACCCGGCGCCTTGCCGTCATCATGGTGGGGGAGTACGGAACCAAGAGGGTCCTTCCGGTCCTGCTCAAGGCCGCCGGAGACAAAGACAGCGGCGTCAGGGAGAGCGCCGTCTTCGGGATGATGAGCCTGGGCGATCCCGAAGCCGCCCCGGCCGTCAGAAGGGCGCTAAAGGACGAGAGCCCGGAGGTCAGGAGGGCCGCCGCATACTGCGTCGTATCGGTCGCGAGGGGTCAGCCGTGGCTTCTGGAGGAGCTTTTGCCCCTACTCGCAGACCCGGACGAGTCGGTGAGGGAGGCGGCGATATCGAGCCTCGACGCGGTCGACGCCGACTGGCGCAAGAGACCGGAGGTACCGCCCGAATATCGGGTCGATACGAAGTAATTACCACAGGGATGGAGCTTGAAGGACAGGCCGCAATCGCGGGAAGCTTTTGGTCAACTGTTCTCCTTACCCGCCTTAAAAAATCTCCCGAAAATCTAATTTTTTCTTCCATTTTCACGCCAAATTTGATAGCTTATTCCCACTTTTTCTCTATAAAAAATTGTTGAAATGTATCGGTTTTTGAACGGAATTTCTTGAAAAGAGGATTTGAGATGAAGTACGAAATTTTCTCGGAAGAGCACGAGCTGTTCAGGGATCAGCTCAGGAAATTTTTTGCCGATAAGGTCTTCCCCTTCGCGGAGGAGTGGGCCGAAAAGCGGCAGAGCCCCCGCTCGATCTGGCTCGAGATGGGAAAGATGGGATTTCTGGGATTCTGCTACGACCCCGAATACGGGGGCGTTGGGGCGGATGACCTCTTTCGCGTGGTGATGGCCGAGGAGGTGGCCCGCTGCGGCTCCCCCGGATTCGGCGTCGGGGTCTGCGGGCACAACGACATGTCCACCACATACATCAACCTCCTGGGGACGCACGAGCAGAAGCTCAAGTGGCTGACCCCATGCACCACGGGGGAGGCGGTCTGCGCCATAGCGGTAACCGAGCCGGGCACCGGCTCCGACGTCGCGGCGATTGCCACAAAGGCCGAAAAGAAGGGCGACAAGTATATAGTGAACGGTCAGAAGACCTTCATCTCCAACGGGTACTACGGCGACCTCCTGGTAACGGCCGTAAAGACCGACCCGAAGGCGGAGCCAGCCCACAGCGGGATATCGCTGATCGTAATCGAAAAAGACAGGAAGGGCGTCACAGCAAACAAGCTGGAGAAGATCGGCGGGCACGCCTCCGACACCGCCGAGATATTCTTCGAGGACGTCGAGGTCCCCGCGGAAAACCTCCTGGGGGAGGAGGGGCAGGGATTTTACGCCATCATGAAGAACTTCCAGATGGAGCGGCTGATCGCCGGTTTGATCTGCGTCGAGACCGCCCAGTACATCCTCGAAAAGACGATCGAGTATACCAAGGAGCGGGTGGCCTTCAAGAGGCCGATCTCCAAGTTCCAGGTGATCAGGCACAAGCTGGTCGACATGGCGACGGAGATAGAGCTCAACCGCGCCCTCGGTTACCATTGCGCCCTGAGATACACCAAGGGTGACGACGTGACCAAGGAGATATCGATGTACAAGGCGAGCGCGGGCGAGATGGTAAACAAGGCCGCCTACACCGCCACGCAGCTCCACGGCGGCTACGGCTACATGGCGGAGTACGAGGTGGCGCGGCTTTACTCGGACTTGAGGGCCGTCAGCATCGCCGGCGGCACCACCGAGGTGATGAAGGAGATTATAGCGAGGCTGATGGGGATTTAGGGGGGGAGCGGTCGGTTTTTATTTGTTTTAGAGAAATGGGGAGGATTTATATTTGACAGGGATTGAACGGCTGTTTCGTCTCTCGAAATTTCCACATTACAATATTCTCTAGGAGCCTGTCGGGATAATCATTATAAAGACTTTTATTGTACGATGTAGTTCTGTTTTTATCGATCTATTTTCCTTTTTTACGAT
>JAFGIX010000049.1 GCA_016929395.1 Candidatus Zymogenus saltonus | reverse complement strand
TTTCTCTGTTTTTACAATACTTTGGAAAGATTTGATGTCCATGATTTACCTTATCATGGTGGCAAATCTTTTACAATCACCTAAAATTATATCAATATACATCCATAGTGCTTAATATACGTATTCATAATTTATAAAAATAATACTGATCTGTCAAGAAAATATAATTTTGAATTTTACTTTATTTCTCTTTAAATTTAAATACCAAACCCCGTTTCACCGTATCAAGGCCACACTCCTTAACCTGTCCTCCCTCGATCCCAGCGCCAGTATCTCCCACCTCGACTCGGGCTTTAACCTGATCTCCACCTTAACTGCAGAATTTCCCCCCGCGCCGATATTTGTAACCCCGGTGACCTCCCCCCTGATTGTTCCTGTCGCCAGGATCCTCGTAACAATCGGTATAACGAAGGCCTCGTCTCCCGGGTGTATGCCTCCGCTCCCCGATTTAGATTTGCAGATCCCCTCGAAGTAGACGCTTCCATCTTTGACGATCTCCGCGGCCCTGTCCCCCTTGAGGAGGTAGCCGCCCTCCCAGGCGAAACATTTGGTGATGAATCCGGTCTCGGGCGAGAGGACGAAGACCGACCCGTATTCCCCCTCGATCTTCAATATCTCCTCCTCAACACTTTTTATCTCCCCCAATATTTGATCGTAATCCCTTTTCGCCCTCTCGTTTAGGGCCACCGCGAAATCGTACTCCTCCTTTGTCCTGAAAACCTCCCTCTCGGCAATCGCCCCCTTGCTGAAGAGCATCCTGTTTTTCAGATACCTCCCCTTGGAATACCCAATCTGTATTTTAGATTTCTCGTACTCCTCCTTCGCCTCTTTAACCTTCTCCTGAAGCGACTGAAGCCTCTCGAGATATTTTTTAAGTTTCTCCTCCGTATCCTCAAGCCCGATCTTAAGTATTAGCTCCCCCTCCTTTACCCTGTCCCCTACACCCCGCTCAATCCTCTCAACCTCCCCGGACGCCCCTGCCGTGACGATGATCTTGTCGGAACGGATCACCCCCAAGACAAACTCGGCCTCCTTGAAGGAGCAGCCCGGGTAAAGGAGAATAAGGGGGACAAGCGCGACAAAGAAAATCAACTCCTTCAAAGGCTTTATATATCTGATCGGTCTCATCTGTCACAACCACTCGAAAGCGACCTGAGAAAAAATATCCTCATTACTCAGAGCACCTACTTCGTAAAAAAAGGGGGTCCCGATTAGAATCGAGACCCCTCACTGGTTTTTTTCATATCATACTTGAAGATATTTGCTGCATTAGCCGCTTTAGCCTGAAAGCCTAAAATCTGAATCACGATATCGCAATGGCAAAACAGCACGACAGCAAAAAGTAATTTTGGCCCTTAGCCCTTTTACTTTTTCATTTTCTCCAGCTCGGCCGCGCGAAGCTCCTTTCTCAGGACCTTTCCGACCGCGCTCATCGGCAACGAATCCCTGAACTCAACGGTCTTCGGCACCTTGTACTTGGCAAGCTTGGTCTCACAATACTTGATCATCTCCTCCTCCGTGGCCGTCTCACCCTGCTTCAATACCACAAAGGCCTTGACGGTCTCGCCCCGGTATTCGTGGGGGATTCCGACGGTACAGGCCTCGGCCACCTTCGGATGGGCGTACAGGGCCTCGTCGATATCCCTGGGGTAGATATTGTACCCGCCGGCTATGATCATGTCCTTCTTCCTGTCGACGATATAGAAGTACCCCTCATCGTCCATCTTGCCGATGTCGCCGGTGAAGAGCCATTCGTTCTTTATGGCCTCCTTTGTCTCCTTCGGCTTCTGATAGTATCCGTGTGTGACCTGCGGCCCCTTGATTAAAACCTCACCCGGCTCACCAACAGGCATTTCCTTCTTGCCCGTGTCCAGATCGACAATCTTCAGCTCGGTATCGGGTATGGGGAGACCGATGCTCCCGACCTTTGTCTTCCCTCCATACGGATTGATGGTGGCCACGGGGCTTGTCTCGGAAAGCCCGTAACCCTCGCAAATCTGAGAGCCTGAGGCGGCCTCGAACTCTTTAATGGTCTCCATGGGCAGGGGGGCGGCCCCGGAAAAGCACCCCTTAAGGGAGCTGAGATCGAACTTCTTGAAATCGGGGTGTCTCAGCATTCCAATGTACATGGTCGGAACCGCCGCCAGAAATGTCGGTTTACATGAATCGATCGCCTCCAAGAGCGCCTGCGGCTCCGGCCTCGGGATCAAGACCATTCCCCATCCGTTCCATACAGAAAAGTTCATCACTGCGGTCATTCCGAAGGAGTGAAAGAAGGGCAGAGCCCCCGTTTGGATTTCCTCCCCCTTCTTGAATGTGGGAAACCAGACACCAATTTGCTGGACATTTTTGCTCAGGTTTTCGTGAGTCAGCATGACTCCCTTTGAAACGCCGGTAGTGCCGCCCGTGTACTGGAAAGCGGCGATATCATCGAATTTGAACTTGATCTTAGGCGGATTCGGCTTGGTCTTATTGATGAGATCGACAAACTCGTGAACTCCATCGGTCTTCTCGATCTTTCTGAACATCGTCTTCTTGACTATCGGAAACAGCTGTTTCTTGGGGAAGGGGAGATAGTCATTAATGTGACATACAATAATATCCTTTACCTTCGTCTTCGGCCTCAAGGCTATCATTCGTGGGGCCAGGAGGTCCAGCGTAACGAGATATTCCGACTCCGAGTCGTTGAGCTGGTGCTCCAGCTCGGGATCTGTGTAAAGGGGGTTGTTTAGCACCATCGACGCTCCGGCCATCATCGCGCCGTAATACGCGATAACCATCTGGGGGATGTTGGGCAGAAGCGTAGCCACCCTGCTCCCTTTCTTGACCCCCATCTTTGCAAGCGCCGTCGCGAACCTGTTCACCATATCCCCCAGCTCCTTGTAGCTGATCACCTTTCCCATGAAGAAGATGGCCGGTTTTTCCGGAAAATCCTTTATCGTACGGACGAATGCCTCCGTCAAAGTTGTCTTTTCAAAATTAACGTTTTGAACGACGCCCTCGGCATAACTCTTCAAC
The DNA here is from genome assembly GCA_016929395.1 of Candidatus Zymogenus saltonus. Lineage (NCBI taxonomy): Bacteria > Deltaproteobacteria > Candidatus Zymogeniales > Candidatus Zymogenaceae > Candidatus Zymogenus > Candidatus Zymogenus saltonus. The sequence goes on along the minus strand of JAFGIX010000049.1, from coordinate 44,461 downwards.
CATACCTTTTTCTGGGGCTTTGACGCGCTCTTTGTCTCTTTCTTTGCCATTTTTACCTCCTAAATTTATATAGTGTACCGATCCATTAGTAAAAATATGGTTGAATATATCACTAAAATCAATTTTTTCCAAATATATATTACAAAATCTTGTAAAAAATTCAATCCAAAACTCATTTTATTTGAAAACCGATTCAGAAAAATATATATACCTATGACTTGATAAAATGGCCTTCAGGATTTTGAAATTTTTTTACTTTACGGGGGGACTAATATCTGTTAAAATCCTTTTTTAACTTCAGCGGCGAGGGAAATGCCAAAGGTAGACAGAAGCGGCGTAAAGATCGATTATGAGGTTGTCGGCACAGGCAAAAAAGAGATAGTCCTCATCAACGGGATGGGAAGGGACAGAAACAGCTGGATTATGCAGAGGCATGCTCTGTCCGAAAGATTTACTCTCATCCTCTATGATCACCGGGGATGCGGCAAGAGCGACAGTCCAAAGGACGGCTACGACATGCCGAATCTGGTTGAAGACCTGAAATCGGTAATTGAGGCCGCCGGGTTTAAAAGGCCCGTCCTAATGGGGGTATCCATGGGGGGGATAGTGGCCCAGAGCTTCGCCGTCACATATCCCGATTCGATAGGAGGCCTCGTCCTTATCTCCACATCAGCAGGAAAACCGGGTCTCGGAAACCTGACCAAGCGGTTTGAACAATATGTCAAGGATATGCCCGACTGCGATCCCGAAGAGAGGGTCAAGAGGGGGTTAACGCTCATCTTCTCGCTCGAATTTGTCGAAAAGAACAGAGAGGCAATCGACGCTCTTATCCCGGGATTTATGGAAAGCTCGGCCAGCCCCGAAGTCTACAACGAGCTTTTGCCCCGGTTGAAAGACTATTCGATATACGACAAGTTGAACAGTATCAAAGTGCCCGTCCTCGTCCTGGCGGGAGACGCAGACGCCATTGTAGATCCCGAGAACACCAGGGAGCTTGCCCGGGTCATCCCGGGGGCCAGGGAGATCATCTATCCCGGGGCGGGCCACGGGCTGGTCATCGAGCGTTACGAAGATCTCAACAGAGACGTGATTGACTTTATATCCAAACTGGACGAGAAAAAGCAATGAGTGGAAAAAAGTTTTCGGACTGGACGATAAGACTCGCAAAGTTTTGTAAGGATAGATGTGTGGTGCGCACCAGAGCAAGGGAAAAGGGAAGCGGCTTTCTCCACCAGATGGTAAAGATCGAGAGGCACTTTTGTCCCACGTGCAGGGCCTACGAAAAGGTGTATGGAGTACCGGCCTATATGATATATGAAGCGCAACTCAAAATAGAAAAGTGAAAATTGTTTAATGAGGTAGTGACATGAGAAATTGGATTCTGGTTGTTATTGTTGTTGTCTTGGCGGTATACGGGGGCGTTTCTTACTATTTTTCCAGCAAACTGCTCTATCCACACCTGGCAAACGATGAGGAGCTGAAGGCGGAATACGGTCCCATCTCTCCCGACGAGGTGGATCTTGCGGTTGAAGATGTTCAATTCCAGGCAAGGGGAGACGATGAAATCACGATCAGCGCATGGTGGATTGAGACGAAGAGAGCAAGCTATCAAAAAAAGGCCTTTATACTGGTCCACGGGGCGAACTCGAACAAAAAGGCCTTGACCCGCTACGCCCCCTTCTTCGTTTCAAGGGGGATATCGGCACTCCTCATAGACCTCAGGGGTCACGGGGAAAGCTCAAAGGGCTATAACACCTTTGGAGACAAGGAGAGGAACGATGTAATGGGGGCCGTCGACTTCCTTTCCGAGAAAGGCTACGCCCCTGAAGATGATATCGGGCTTTTCGGCCTCTCTATGGGTGCCACGGCATCGTACCTGGCGGCGATGGATTTAAACAAGAAAAAGGCCGGCACTGTGGATATTTTGATCTTCGACTCCGGGATCGCCGATGTTCCATCATCGATAGAGTTCAACTCGAGGAAGGCCGTGGGAGGTGCCGTTACCTTTCTCCTCCCGGGAGCCCTCATTACGGCATGGTCAAGGAGCTGCGCAGATTATAAGGACGGGAGTCCTATAGCCCACCTTGACGACATCGATATACCCATCCTGTTTGTTATGCACGACATGGACGAGATAGTCCCCTACGATGAGCAGGTGGAGCTGTATGAAGGATACAAAGGGCCTAAGGAGGAGTTGAAATTTGAGGGTCTCGGCCATCACAGGGGTCACGTCGAGAAGAAGGTGGAATACGAAGAGGCTGTGGACAAGTTCCTGAAAAAATACAACTTTTAGATTAGACAAATATTGGGAAGAGCGTGTGAAACGCTGACGCAATAACAGAACAAGAGAGCCCGAAAGAAATTACATCTCTATTGTCGGTGAATAAATTAGAAAACGTCAAAAGATATAAAGAGGATTTGCCCGTCTGAAACGATGAGTTATAAATAGGCAAGCTGAGTGACACATCTGCCGCGTTTACACTATTTTTAAGAAAGTATACGGAGTTTCGGCGTATATGAACTTCGGTTTTAAAAAATGTATAACCATTGGAAGAGGTGTCAAGATGAAAAAGTGGATTACTATTCTTATTGTCGTTATCCTTGCCTCCTACTGCGGTATTTCCTACTACTTCTCCAGTCAACTCCTTTACCCGCCGTTGATGAACGATGAAGAGATGAGGACGGAATACGGGCCCATCTCACCGGAAGAGGCAAGCCTTAAAGCGGAAGAGGTCTCTTTCCCGGCAAGGGGAGACGACAAAATCACGATCAGCGCATGGTGGATCGAAGAAAAACCCTCCACTCCAAAAAAGGCGTTTGTCCTCGTTCACGGAAGGAGATCAAACAAAAAAACGTTGTGCCGCTTCGCCCCGATATTCGCCTCGAGGGGGATATCGACCCTCCTTATCGACCTTCGGGGTCACGGGGAGAGCACGGACGGCTATACAACATTCGGGGACAAGGAGCGGGAGGATGTCATCGGCGCCTTCGACTATCTTTTTGAAAAGGGCTATTCCCCCGATGACAAAATTGGTATCTTCGGCATCTCAATGGGCGCAACAACATCCTTCCTCGCGGCGATGGATTTAAACAAGGAAAGGCCCGGCTCGTGGACATCATGATCTTGGATTCCATGATGCCCGACGTCCCCGCCTCGATAGAGCTGAACTCGAGAAGGGCGGTAGGAAAAGCAACGCCATTTCTCCTCCCGGGGGCCCTTATCACGGCGAGGTTGAGGAGCGGAGCCGACTACGAGGACGGGAATCCGATCGCCCACATCGACGATATATATATCCCGATACTTTTTATAATGCACGATATGGACGAGCAAATCCCGTATGACGAACAGATGAACCTGTACGAGAGATACGAAGGCCCCAAGGAAGAACTGACGTTTACGGGGCTGAAGCACCACAGGAGTCATGCAGAAAAGGGAGCTGAATATGACGAGGCGATACGTAAGTTTATTGAGAAATACGGTTTTTAAAATGCCTTGATGCAGAATGGGGGGCGACAAACCTCGCCCCCCTTTTATAGATCTAATCTAAGATTTGTTAAACCGTTTTCTTTCCCTACTTTTTCCTGAAGACTATCTCGTCCTTCTTGACGTCCACGACAACATTGTCCCCTTCGACTATCTCCCCCTCGATGATCTTTGAGGCAAGCCCGTTCTGGATCTCCTTCTGGATTATCCTTTTTAAAGGCCTCGCCCCGTACTGGGGATTGAATCCCTCCTTTGCCAGGTACTCCATCGCATCATCCGTAATCTCAAGGTCTATCTTTCTCTCCTTCAACAACGCCTTTACATGCTCCGTCTGTATCTTGACTATCTCCTTGATATTTTCCATGCCCAGCCCGTTGAAAAAGATGATCTCGTCGATGCGGTTCAGAAACTCCGGCTTGAAGGTCTCCCTCATGAGGGACATGACGAGCTCCTTCATCTTTGCGGGATCGGTCTCCGACATCTCGATGATATAGGAGCTTCCGATGTTGCTGGTCATTATTATGACCGCGTTCTTGAAGTCCACGGTCCTGCCCTGCCCGTCGGTGAGCCTTCCGTCGTCGAGAATCTGCAGAAGGATGTTAAAGACATCCGGGTGCGCCTTTTCTATCTCGTCGAATAGGATCACCGAGTAGGGTCTGTGCCTGACCGCCTCGGTGAGATACCCCCCCTCCTCGTATCCGACGTAGCCGGGAGGGGCGCCGATGAGCCGCGCCACGGAGTGTTTTTCCATGAACTCGCTCATGTCGATCCTCACCATCGCCTTCTCGTCGTCGAAGAGGAACTGGGCAAGCGTGCGGGTCAACTCCGTCTTCCCTACGCCGGTGGGACCTAAAAAGATAAAAGAGCCAATAGGCTTATTCGGATCGGATAGGCCGGCCCTGGCCCTCCTCACAGCCTCCGAGATGACCTTAATCGCCTCGTCCTGCCCCACGACCCTCTCCCTCAGGCGGTCTTCCATGACGAGGAGCTTTTCCACCTCGCCCTCCATCATCCTGGTCACCGGAATTCCGGTCCACTTCGAAACCACCTGGGCGATGTCTTCCGCCTCCACCTCCTCGGTGAGCATCTTCTTATCGGCCTGAATCTTGGAGAGGTTGTCGCTCTCCTCCTGAAGCTCCTTCTCCAGCTTAATAAGTACCCCGTACTGGAGCTCCCCGGCACGCTCGAGGTTTCCCTCCCGCTGGGCCTTCTCGGCCTCGATCTTCGCTCCCTCTATCTTCTCCTTCAGCTCCTGAATTCGCTTTATCTTGTCCTTCTCCTCCCGCCAGTGAACCTTCAACGCGTCCGACTTCTCCCTCAGGTCGGAGAGCTCGCCGACTATCTTTTCGAGGCGCTCCTTGGAGCCCTTGTCCTTCTCCTTCTTCAGCGCCTGCCTCTCTATTTCCAGCTGAATTATCTTCCTCTCTATCTCGTCTATCTCGACCGGCATGGAATCGATCTCTATCCTAAGCTTCGAGGCCGCCTCGTCTATGAGGTCGATCGCCTTGTCCGGCAAAAAGCGGTCGGTAATATAGCGATTGGAGAGGGTGGCCGCGGCGATTATGGCGGAATCCTGTATGGCCACGCCGTGGTGAACCTCGTACTTTTCCTTCAGCCCCCTCAAGATCGAGATGGTATCCTCGACCGACGGCTCCGTCACCATGACCGGCTGAAACCTCCGCTCCAGGGCGGGGTCTTTCTCGATATGCTTCCTGTACTCGTTTAAGGTCGTGGCGCCGACGCAGTGAAGCTCACCTCTCGCCAGGGCGGGCTTAAGCATGTTAGAGGCGTCCATGGAGCCCTCCGCGGCTCCGGCGCCCACAACCGTGTGCATCTCGTCGATAAAGAGGATTATCATCCCGTTCGATGACGTGACCTCCTTTAAAACCGCCTTCAGTCTGTCCTCAAACTCGCCCCGGTACTTCGCCCCGGCGATAAGGGCGCCGATGTCTAATGCCACGAGCCTCTTGTTTCTCAACGTCTCCGGGATGTCGCCGGTGACTATCCTCTGGGCCAGCCCCTCGACTATGGCGGTCTTTCCCACACCCGGCTCCCCGATCAGAACCGGGTTGTTCTTGGTGCGCCTCGAGAGGACCTGGATGACCCTCCTTATCTCCTCGTCCCTCCCGATTACGGGATCGAGCTTTCCTGCCCTCGCGAGCTCCGTAAGGTCCCTGGCGTACTTTTCGAGGGCCTGATACTTCCCCTCCGGGTCCGGATCTACGACGCGCTGATTGCCCCTGATCTCCTTCAACGCCTTCATGACGGCGTCCTTGGTGACCCCGTTTTTCTTGAGGAGCTCCGCCACCGGCGTTCCCTTGTCCTCCGCCATCGCCATCAGGAGGTGCTCGGTGCTAACGTACTCGTCGTTCAACGAATCGGCCATCGAAAAGGACTTCTCGAGGACGTTCCTCAGCCCGTAAGATATTTGCGGCCCGGAGGCCCCGGCCCCCTCCATCCTCGGCTGTTTATCGAGGAGCTCGTTTAGGCCGCTTTCGACAGCATTCCTGCCGGCCCCGAGCTTCTTCAGGATGGGGACGACAACCCCGTCCTCCTGCGTAACGAGGGCGTGCATGAGGTGCATGGTCCCGATCTCGGGATTTCCCCGCTTTGAGGCCGTGTCCTCCGCTGCGGCTATCGCCTCCTGGGTCTTTATGGTGAATTTGTCGGGTCTGATCATCTCAAGCTCTCCTTTTTCGGCCCGCCATTATTTCATAATTAGGGCCCGATTTTCAACTTTTGTAGCATTAATTTAGGCACTCCATCCCATTTTGTCAACCTGCGGGGATATTCCTGCCAATATATGAAAATGTGTGCGGCCGATTGTATGACAAGCCATATATCAGCGGACAATCGAGTAAAAGCGGCATGACTGACCCTGAGAGGATTACCGCCCCCTTCCGACGGAGGCCATGTAGAGCACGCTCTCCCTCTCCCCGTCAATGCCTATGATGTCGTTTACCTCCTGGTCGTAGAGGGCCGCTATCGGGCAGGCGGAAAGCCCAAGCGCGGTCACCGCCAATAGGAGGTTCTGCATGATGTGGCCGCAGTCGAGGTAGACATACCTGTATCCCCTCTCACTGTACTTTATCGTCGAGCGCATAAAAATCGCCGTGAAGAGGAAGACTACGTCGGCGCTCTCGACCATCTCCTGACCAAGGGCGCCGTCGGCCAGCTCGCGGGAGAGATCGCCTCCCTTTATCAGCTCCAGCTCATCCTCCCTCAAGGCGTAGTGATAAAGACCCCTGGGAATACCGGGGACATTTTTAATGCCGAGGTACGTCTCTATAGGGTAAAGGGCGCCGGCCGAGGGCGCCGCGCGAAATCTGTATCCATACTCCACGGCTGTAATCCCCTGGGCGGCCCAGATGAGCTGGGAAAGCTCGTCTTTCGTCACCGGTTCACCGCCGTAATCCCTTTCGCTCCTCCTCAGGTTTATGGCATCCCAAATCGGCATTCCCCCACCAGTCTTAGGCAGGGGAAGGGCGATCCTCTCGGCATCCGGGTAGGTTTTAAAGGGCTCCGGCCTTTCATCCAGACCATAGAATCCCCCGGGTATCCTGTCAGGGAAATACTTCGTCTCGTCCTGAAATTTTTTGCCTATTCCCATTTATCAAAAAACCTTAGTGTCTAAAATAAAGGAGCGCTCTTAAATCCCCAAACCGGCCATGAGGCTTAAAAAGACTCCCATCCCTTTCAAAAGGTTATTTCCCGTGAAGGCCGAAAATGGCCGTGAAGAGTATCCTGAAGACGTAATCCTGCAAAATGAAAATCAGTCCCATATGAACGACAAACGAGATCGAGAGCAATATCAGGGCCGTCCTCCTTGGAAAGCCCGCCTTGATAAATCCGGCAAGGAGGGATATCGAAAAGCCGAAAAAAGTCCCTATAGCAGTGCCAAAGGCCAGCGAGAAGATAAATCGATACGGGTTGATGCCGAATTTTTTAACAAAGATCAGATTAAGGAGGTTGACGGCGATAAAGACGACAAGGGAATATAACCCTCCCAGAAAGGCACCCTTTTTGGGATCGGAGATATAGATTAAAAAGATCCACAGGACCGCAATGATGATATAATCCATAACATCCAGAACATAGAGCCATGAATCACCCATCTTTTTAGTTATAACAAGTCCGTAGACTATCGAATCGGCCAGCGCAAAGAGGATCGACACAACTCCGATTATCAACAACGCAAACAGAAACAGACTCTGATCATTGGTGAGGACTCCCTTTTTTGCAAGGGGTCCTTTTGTGACCTTTTCCTGGGCCTTGCCGATCACCTGAGTAAGAGCGGCCCTGATATCCTCTCCCATCACCCTTGTCTTATTGAAACTCGATGAAATCGCCCTGCGAAAGGTATCCCCCTTATCCCTCCCCTTGAGCTTCTCTCCTCTGATTACTTTTTCAATCCTTCCCGCCACCCCTATCCCCGCCAGTCCCGCCTCGACGGCTCTTATGAACTCGTCGGCGGACTGAAACCTCTCGCTCCTCTTTTTGGCCATCGCCCTGGTAACTATGGAGGCCGCCCAGTCTGGAAGGTTTGACCTGAGGCTTTTGATGGGCACCGCCTCTTCCGAAACTATCTTGGTTATCGTGGAGACGCCGGAGTCCATCCTGAAGGGCGAGACCCCCGTCAGCATCTCGTAGAGGACAACGCCGAGGGAGTAGATATCGCTCCTCCCATCCAGCTGCTGACCCTTGACCTGCTCCAGGCTCATGTAGTCCGGAGTCCCGATTATCGAGCCCGTGGTCGTTTGGCCCTTCCCGCCCACGGCCTTTGCGATTCCGAAGTCCGTCAGGACGACGCGGCCCGACTTCTCGATCATGATATTCCCGGGCTTGACGTCCCTGTGAATTATCCCCTGGCCGATCCTGTGGGCGTGAGACAGCCCGTGGGCCACCTCCAGGGCCACGTTGAAGGAGTATCTTACGGGAAGGGGCGCCTTCCTCTTGATAATTTCGGTCAGTGTCTCCCCGTCCACGAACTCCATAGCTATGAAAAAGGTGTCCCTGACGGAGACCGGACCAGAGTCGATGACCTGCACGATATTTTCGTGCTTGAGGCCGGCGGAGGTCACCGCCTCGTTTATAAAACGGTCGAGGAACTTCTTGTCCCGGGCGAGATCCGGATGAAGGATCTTCAAGGCTATCTTTCTCTTTATCCTGACCTGAGTGGCCAGATAGATCGCTCCCATTCCCCCCTCGGCGATCTTCCTTTCAACCCTGTAGCGCTTGTCTATCGTGGTTCCTATGAAGGGATCGCCGGACCCGGTGAGGGGAGCGGCGCATTCGTTACAGAATTTCGCCCCTACCCTGTTTTTTAGTCCACACTGGGGACAGACGCCCATATTGTCTCCATGAAATCAAAAGTGATTGAAAGGTTTCACTATATCTAATAATATTAGAAATTTGGAATAATTCAAGCCAATATTAAAAAAAGAGCGTTAAAAAAGGAGCGGGGATCATTCCCCCGCTCCTTTTAGATTGCAAGCAAACCGTACAAAATTATTTTGCGGCCGCCGCGGCCTTCTTGTCCTTTTTCTTCAAAATGAGCATCACGATGAGCGTCATTATCGCAAGGACGATCACAACAGTGACTATCAGGCCGACGACGCTGTGGGCGATCATGGCGACGATCACGGTTGTTATCGTCAGAACAAGGGCCATGAAAAACGTCACTATGCTGATGAGAGTCTTGCTTATGTTGCCGAGGAACGGCAGGACATCGAGAACCGCGGTGATTGGACCTAACAGGAGGCCGAGGCCGAACCACATCATGAGAAATCCGACTATCCTCAAAATCCATCCCATCGTCTTATGCTCACCGCTAAGAGTCGCTATCGCCTCGTCCTTGGTACCCATCCGGGCGTGGTAAATCTTGGCGTCCCTCTTCAACTTCTTCGTCGCCGTGTAGGACACAAGCTTGCCGCTCTCCAGCATACCGAACGCCGTCACGTTAATGTTGTTCGGAAGGGCGGTGTACTTTATCCTGGTGTCGCCGACCTTCGGGCTCCCAAGGCTCGATGGAGTCCCGTAGTAAGACGTGGGAGTTGCTGGAATAAAAATGTAACCGCCGTCGAGCGTAGCCCCGGTCCCGGTGCCGTAGACCAAGCTTGATGTCTCCAGAGGAACGGCGCTGCCTCCAGGAAGGCTCATAGTTCTGATGTCGATAGGATAAACCCCGACCTTTGCCTCATTCACGTAAAAGGTCTCACTTTGATACTTCATGGGGGGATTGGTGTACTCGGGGCTCTTGTCATGGAATGAAGACGAGTTGGCGGGCATAGAAGTCCATTCCGTAACGTAGTAATATGTGGTAACGGTCTCCTCGCCTCCCCCGACCTTCTTTTGAGTCTTGGATTCGCTCTTCTCCACCCATGCCCACATCTCGACCGAGCGGTTGAGCACCAGGTAATCTCCCGGATTGAGGAATGTGGGATCGCCCAGCTTCTCCGTCGAGTTTAAAGCCCCCGTCACAGATACAAGGGCCCTCTCGTTTACGGTGTCGACCGTTTCCGCGCTGATGTCGACGGCGTTATTCGCGATAACCTCGGAGATGTCGATTCTTCCCTCATTCATCCACAACACGACAAAAGACGCAATAAAGAGGAGAATACCGATCAATACCCCCTTTATCGAATCACCGATCTTTTGTCCCCAACTTCTTGTCGTAGTTTCGGTAACCACTGTAAAACTCCTTTAAAACAGTTACTAAATTATATTTCTAAAACCACCTTACATATACTATTTTTGGTAAAAATATACTACATTTTTCTGAAAAATAACAGAAATTTTTTGCGCTTTATGTAATCAATATCACATTTTTATGCTATAATTTTCGCTCAAACAGTAAATTTTACCCGCTTGTCCGTATAAATACCTTTGATTATGGACCAACAATAAGTGGAATCCATCTACCTTCCATCAAAATTCACCCTCAAGAGAGAGATAAAACTCCTCCTTCACGGCATCCTCTCTTTCATTTTAAATGTCCTTATCTTCCCCAAGAGGAGCATGTACGTTGCCGCTTTTAGGGGATTTCTCCTATCGCCTTTTTTGAAAGGCCCTTTGAGGACACGATTCATTATGGGGGGGGTAACCCTCGAAGACATATCGAAAACCGAACTGGACACCGATTCTATCATAAAGGAGGATGTAAGGGTCAAGGGGGGGTTGGTGCTGGGCAACCGCTCCTACATAGAGACGGATACCGTAATAAACGGCCCCGTTGTTATCGGCTCCAGATGCTTTATTAACTACGGGAGCGAGATAAACGGAGAGACCACCATCGAGGACAACGTAATCGTGGGCCCAGGGGTAAAGTTTCTGAGCAAGACCCACGAGACGGGAAGCGAGGACTTCAGGGCCGGAAACCTCCACCACTTGCCCATAACCGTGAAAAGGGGCGTCTGGATAGGGGGCGGGGCGATCATCCTGGGGGGCGTCACCATCGGCAGGGGGAGCATCGTGGGGGCGGGGGCTGTGGTCACGGAGGACGTCCCGGAAAACGTAATCGTCGTGGGAAATCCCGCAAGGGTGATAAAGAAGCTGGGCCCGGGATACGGCGGAAAGCCTAAGGGAAGCCCCAAAAATCCACCTGAAATCAGATGGGCCTGAAAGATTTTCTTTTATGTCATCAATATAAACTATTGTTTGACATTAACCGATAAAATCAATAGAATATTGTAAAAAAAAGGCTATATAAATATCTTTATGGAGTAATTCTCATGAACAACGATTCATCCGCCTTCACCAAAGGGCAGGCGATTTACGCCCTCGTTATTCTTGTTCTTATAAACTCGGTCAACTACATGGACAGATACGTAGTAGGTATACTTTTCCCTTTGATAAAAGCCGATCTCGATCTTTCCGACTCTCAGCTGGGTCTTTTGGGCGGCATTGCCTTTACGGTCTTCTACGCCATAATGGCGCTACCGATGGGCCTTGCCGTCGACCGCTTCAGGAGAAAGTACGTCTTGGTCTTCGGTATATTTCTGTGGAGCTTGGCGACCTTTTCATCGGGACTTGCCGGAAGGTTCATAACCCTCTTTACCGCCAGGGCCTTTACCGGTACGGGGGAGTCGTCGGCGCACCCCGCCGGTGTCTCGATGCTCGGGGACTACTTCAGCGAAAAGGTGAGGGCCACGATGATCGCCGTATTTCAGATGGGCGTCCCCCTCGGCGCGGGATTGGGCATAATCCTTGGGGGAATCCTCGCGGTGAAATACGGGTGGCAAAAAACCTTTTTCATCTACGCAACCCCCGGAATTATCTTGATTCCGTTTATCCTCTTCATGAAGGAGCCGGTAAGGGGAGGCTCCGAGGGCCTGACCGCCGATGCGAGCGAAAGAATAGAACTGGAGGGATTCGGGACGAAGGTCAGAAAGATTCTCTCCTTGAGAACGCTCCGTTACCACTACGCGGCCACCGCCCTGATCATGTTCGGATCCCAGGGCTTCAATATATGGATGCCCTCCTACCTCGAAAGGGTATGGCATTATGATCTCGCGGTTGCTGGGAAAATTGCCGGCATAGCTATGCTTGTCGGGGGTGTCGTCGGCGCCCTGGGCGGGGCGATAATCGCGGACATCTGGTCACGAAAAGACAGCACGGCGAGGATAAAGACTCAGGCCCTCGCTGCCCTAATAGCCGTCCCCTTCATGTTCTTGGTGCTTATAACGCAGAGCAAATCGATACTGATAGCATCGTTTTTCATAGCCGTAATCCTCTCCGTTGCGATGTTTCCGATTTTGTCGGCCATCATCGTCAACCTGACGGAGCCCCAGGACCGTGGCGTGGCCATGGCGCTTCTGCTCCTCTTCCAGACGGGGATAGGCTTCTCCTTGGGGCCGGCCTTCGTGGGATGGACAAGTGATATTTTCAACCATTTTGGATTTGAAAACTCCCTGATCTACGGGCTTGTCGTCCTGCCCCTATCGTATATCGTCGTAGCGGTCATGGGAATATTGGCCCTTCGTCACTTCAGGTCGGATTACGAGATGGTACAGAAGAAGATAGCCGATCTTGCAAAAAAGTGAGAATCGTTGCCAAGAGACAGGAGGTGAGATATGACCCTGGAAGGCCTATATCCCCACAAGGTTAAGCGGATAGAACTGGTGGGGCACGACTGCGCCTACATCGACGAGGGCGATGAGAGGGAAACTGGATCGACCCTCGTCTTTCTTCACGGATTCTCAGTGAACCTCACCGTTTTTTCGAGAAATACCTCTTATTTCTCAAAGAAGAGGCGTGTCGTCGCCCTCGACTACCCCGGCTATTACCTGTCCGAAAAGGATGAGTGGGTATCCTACAACATCCCCTTTATGTCGGACGCGGTTATCGAGCTTATCGAGAAGCTAAAGCTCAAATACGTAATCCTCGTTGGAAGCTCCATGGGCGGAGCTGTAGCAATGGAAACGGCTTTAAAAAAACAGGACCTTATATCGTCGCTGGTCCTTGCGGCCCCGGCCGGCTTTTCGGGGAGAAACAGGCTCCTTGCGGCGCTGCTCCCCCTCCAGACAAAGCTTTTCCCAAGGGAAAAGATCATAAAAAAAATGACCACCCGCCTCTACGACAGGGTTACCACCTTCACCTACGACAAGAAGCTCCCGTTCCTGGACAAAATAACCGCCGGCTACGACGAGATGGTAAAAAGAAAAGACTACGAGCTCTGGATCAACATCCTCCTGGATATGGCAAGGGAGGTGCTCAGGGCCGACTACCGCAAAAGGGCGGGGGAGATTAAAATCCCCACGTATATTCTGTGGGGCGAAAAGGATGAGGTCCTGCCGCCGTTCGGGGCCAAAATCGCGCAAAAGTGCATGGGGAACAACATATCGATTCAGATGCTGCCCGATATGGGCCATCTCCCCTTCGTGGAGGCACCTGATCTTTTTAACAGGAAGGTGGACGAATTCCTGAAGTCGGAGGGGCTGTAACGATCGCGTTTCAGCCCACCACAGGACCTTCCCCTATGAAAAAGGTGCCCGCCATCCCTTTTCTCTCAATCTTGATCTTGTCTTTTTGTGTGATTGCGCCTGCGGCAAAAAGTCTTCGGGTGGAGGAATTGGGGATAGGGGGGGGCAAGCCCTCATCGGTTTACAACGACTACGAAAAGGGGGAGCCTTTCGATCTGGCCTGGAGGATTTCTTACAGAGATAAGGATATAGGATATTCCATCTCGCGGTTTTCATCTTCTTCAGGGGGCGAGCTTAAAGAGGATGGAGTCAAGAAGTTCATTATAGACCTGGGAGTTATAACAGTCCTGTACAGCGAAAGAACCTCCACAACCTGGAACGGCTCGGGCCTTATCGTCTCATTCACCTCCACAATAGATGTAAACGGCAGCGTCGAGAGGAGACTTTTCAGGCGAGATGAGATGGGAACGGGAACTCTCAAGATAATCAAGGGGAATAAGATCAAAGAGGTCTCTCACGCCAAGGACGAGTTCGACTTCATCTCCGGTGATCTTTACCTCAGAGGATTTCAGGACAGATCGGGAGACGTGACCTACAGGATAATGTCTCTCATTGACGGAAAGATCAACTCGAATTCCTGCACTTTTATCGGGATGGAAAAGGTCAATGGAACAAAAGGCACCGAGGAGTGTGCAAAGATAGATATAAAGGGGAAAAAGGGCGGCGGAATATTTCTTATAAACGATATAGGAATCGCCGTTTACTTTAAAGTCCAGTTCCCCCTGGGGCATTTCTCTTTCACCCCCGTCGACCTGGCCGAGGCTGAGAAGGCGCTTATGAACAAGCTCCCGTCGGAATAATCCATACACCCCTTCTAATCAGGATTATCCTCCTCAAATATTCAGACTTTCTGGAATGCATCAAAACAAATGCATAAAAACCATTTTTTACCAATCTTTTTTACAATATGTATTTCATTTTCTATTTACCGAAAGCGGCAAGTATGGTACAAAAACGGGGTTTGGTAAAAAAATCCTTAATTTTTCATATAAGGGGTTTTAAATCATGACGAAAAGCGTACTTAAGACGAAGATTTGTGACATGATAGGAATGGAGTATCCGGTGTTCTGCGCCGGGATGGGGAGCATTTATTTCGGGATGAAGTCCGTAACCGGCTCGAAGCTCGCGGCCGCTGTAAGCGAGGCGGGCGGAATCGGCGTCATAGGCGCCGCGATGATGACGCTGGACGAGATGCGCCAGGCCATAAGGGAGGTGAAGGAGATTACCAAAAAGCCGTTCGGCGTCGACCTCCTTTTACCCTCCGGCGTAGAGGAAAACGCCGGCGATCTTTCGGGCCTGAAGAATATTTCCATCAAGGAGCTTCAGGAATATCTGCCCAAGGAACAGCGGGATTTCGTGGACTCCCTTATGAAGGAGCTGAATCTAAAGGACATCTCCTTCGAGCCTAATCTGAACATGACCCTTATGAGGCCGAGGGATGCGGTCGATATATGCCTTGAAGAGAAGGTTCCCGTATTTGCGGCGGGACTGGGCAATCCCGCCTTCATGGTGGACGAAGCCCATGCCCAGGGGATGGTGGTTATGGGGCTTGTTGGAAACGTGAAAAACGCCAAGAGGGTCGCCGCTTCGGGAGTGGATATCATTATCGCCCAGGGAACCGAGGCGGGGGGCCACACGGGAAGGGTCGGGACACTTGCCCTGGTTCCCCAGGTCGTGGATGCCGTCTCACCAGTTCCTGTGCTGGCGGCGGGCGGCATAGCCGACGGCAGGGGACTGGCGGCGGCCCTTACCCTGGGCGCCGAGGGCGTCTGGGTCGGGACAGCCTTTATCGCCACCGAAGAGTCGGACGACTACCAGTTCAACAAGGAGAAGATCGTCTCCGCAGACGAGGAGGGAACCCAGATCACGAAGATATTTACGGGAAAGACCATGAGGGGGATTAAAAACGAGCTTATGAGGAGATGGGACGAGGCGGGGCTTCAAACCCTTCCCATGCCCCTTCAGTCGCTCTTGATGGCCGATCTTGTCTGCGGGCTTATCGAAGAGGAGCGCACCGATTATATCAGCCCCCCGGGGGGACAGGCCGCGGGCCTCGTGAAGGAGATAAGGCCCGCCCGCAAGGTCCTCGAAGATATTGTTAAAGGCGCGATAAATATTATGACGGTAGATATCCCGAATAGGGTGGAGGCGTCGGAAAAGTAGCTTGAGCGCCGCGGACTCATAGAAAGAATTTTCAAAACAACAAATATACGGTTTATCGGATAAAGACGGAGCCGGCCTTGGAACTTTTTAACTGACCTTCGTATAAACCGTTCGGACTGAATGTTTAACAGACGCTTCAGGCCGCCACTTTGCGAAACTCCTTTATAAGGATCTCCATTCTGTACTCCCCTCTCTGACGGATCCTTTTTAATCTTTCGTCTATCATTTTTAACTCGTTTAGGAGCTCCTCATCGATATCCCTGATGTAATCCTCGGACTTTCTCAGGACCTCGTGTAGAATGTCTATGTGATCTTCGATCAACCGTATATAATCGCGGCAGTAGTGAGGGAACGCTCCCATGGCGCCTCTGTATCCAAGATCGTAGGCTTCGATCACCGACTGAAGGAACCTCTGGTATTTATGTAAAATCTTGTGGTCATCGTAAATACGCCCCAGGGGAACGTGTATCCCTTTTTCCTTAATGCGATCCAATATCAATAGCTCCCTCGTTATATGGGAACCATCGATATACACCTGAAGGAGCTCCATGTTCTCTTTCAGCATCCAAGGAGGCACTTCTTTTCCGTTGTCCATTCTGTCGGAAGAATTCTGCAGCATCCTCAAAAGAATCCCCACACTTTTTAATTCATCTTCCAAATATTTTATTGTCTCCATCTTACCGTCCTCTTTAACACTCAATCCAACCTATACCCGCCGATCGAAAGCAAACGAGCAATTCTCGAAAGTTAAGTATGAAATCTGAAATCTTATTGGTAACATAGTCATTATATTGCTTTCTTCAAGGCTAATTTGAGAAAAATATGAATATTTCCAATCCTTTTTCCTCAAATATACATTACCAATTCGATACAATGAGTGTAAATAGGTTAAAGTGTGTATTTTCCCACAAAAAACTGTGTATTTTAACAATGGGGTTAAGACCAATATTTGTTTAGTAATCTGAAATTTTTTGCATCTAATTACTAAATCATGACATATTTTCTTACAAAAATTCTAATTAGTCTCATTTCTTCGGCTTTACCCTTGACAATTGAAGTTTGATGGCGTTATCCTTATACTGTGTCGTAGTGCTCAAAGGCATTAGACAATTTTTTTTTAATTATGTGCCAAACATGTATTCGGAAAAGGCCCAAAAGCTGGATTTCAAAGACGAAACGGTAAAGCCGGGCGTCGAGCGCGGAGTGTGGAACGGCGGTCCCTTTACCGTCGTGCGTTATAAATACGCCCCCGGAGCGAAATTTCCCTCTCACAGCCACGAGGCCTCTCAGCTGACGATCATTCTGGAGGGCAGCATAGAGTTCTCCGTAGGCGAGGATAAAATTTTCGTCACGGCGGGAGAGACCATCTATATTCCCTCCGGAGAGTCCCACAGCGCAGAGGTGCCTAAAGATGGCGAATCTGTTCACTCCATAAACGTCTTTTATCCCCCGAGAGAGAAGCACCCCTAAATGCAAAAAAGAAGGCCCACAGAAAAATACATTTTTTACCGCGATTTGAAGTGCAGCTATCCCCTCATTGTTCGTGGGGACGGAATCTACATCTACGACGATAAGGGGCAAAAGATCATCGACGGGGCCTCCGGGGCGGCAGTCGTCTGTCTCGGCCACAGGAATAAAAGGGTCATGGATGCGTGGAAGAAACAGGCGGAAAAGATCGCCTTTGTCCACATGAGCACCTTTTCAAACGAGCCCATATTAAGGCTCTCCGAGAAGCTCGTAAACATGGTTGGGGACAAGCACTATCACGTCTACTTCACGTCCGGTGGATCGGAGTCGGTCGAGGCGGCGATAAAGCTCGCCCGGCAGTATCATCTTGAAAAGGGTAGGCCGGGACGATACATGGTAATCGCCAGGGCGATATCCTATCACGGCTCGACCCTGGGGGCCCTATCCCTGACTGGCCACCATTATAGAAGGTTCAAGTTCTCCCCGATCCTCTTCAGCTTTCCGAGGATAAGCCCCCCCTACTGCTACCGGTGTCCTTTCAACCAGACGAAAAAGACCTGCAACCTCGATTGCGCGGAAGACCTCGAGCGCGCCATCGTGGCCGAGGGAGAGGAGCTGATCTCCGCCTTCATCTTTGAGCCGGTCGTGGGGGCCGCGGCCCCGGGGATCGCCCCGCCGGTCGGATATATTAAGCGCATCAGGGAAATCTGCGAGAGACACGACATCCTGATGATCGGCGATGAGGTGATGAGCGGCGTCGGCAGAACGGGCAAATTTCTCGCCTCACAGCATTATCACGCGAGGCCGCATATCATCTGTCTCTCCAAGGGATTGTCCTCCGGTTACGCGCCGCTTGGGGCGGTCATGGTTGAAAACGAGGTGTACGAAATATTGAAGGAATCGGGCACACATGCCTTCGTCCACGGCCACACGTTCGGAGGACATCCCGCCTCCGCGGCGGTGGGACTCGAGGTACTGAAGATATTAAGCGAAAAAAGGCTTATCGAGCACGTGGCGGACATGGAGAATTACTGGATGCCGAAGTTGAAGGCCCTTAAAAATAAGCACAAAATTGTCGGCAACGTTAGGGGAAAGGGCCTTCTGATCGGCATTGAATTTGTCGTGGACAACAACAAAGGAAAGGGACCCTTCGATCCCTCTCTTCTTGTGAGAATGAAGATTCAACAGGAATGCCTGAAGAGGGGCCTCTACGTGTATCCGGGGGGATATTCCGTCAAGGGGATAGCGGGGGATCACATCTTGCTTGCGCCTCCCTTTATCGTCAAGGAGAAGAATCTGGACACGATGACGGAGATTCTCGACGATGCAATCGGGGCCGTGGAGGAGTCCCTAAACCTAATTTAATTTTTTGTCTATGCCTCTTTGGGGACAACAACAACTTCCAGCTTCTGCATCTTTCCCTTGATGACCCTTATAACGGTAATCTTGAGCTTGGGGCTTTTCGGAAGCCCCACCAATATTCTGTGAATATCATCGACGCTCCCTATCTCTTTATTTTCGATTGCCACGATCAAATCACCCTCCGAGATTCCAGCCGTGGCAGCCGACCCCCCCTTAACCACGCCCATGACCTCGACCGCAGAGGGAGTATCGATGCCGAAATGTCTCTGGATGCGGCGGTCAACCGGCCTTGAATGCCCCGTTATTCCAAGATAGTAACGCTTCACCTTGCCGTGGGTGATGATCTCGCTTACGACCCACCTGGCCGTATTTATCGGCACGGTGAAGCTTATCCCCTGGGCCATGTAGATCATTGCGGTGTTTATCCCGATGACGCGTCCCCTGCTGTCCACGAGGGGGCCGCCCGAGTTTCCTGGATTTAAGGGGACATCGGTCTGAATCACATTTTCGATCAGCTTTCCTGATCTCCCCCTGATCGATCTCCCCAGGGCGGAGACAACGCCGGTGGATACGGTGTTCTGAAATCCGAGGGGGTTCCCGATGGCGATCACGAGCTGGCCCACACGAATGCGATCCGAATCTCCGAGGATTGCGTGGGGCATCTTATCGGTCATCACCCGGACGACGGCGAGATCCGTCCCCGGATCGGAGCCCACCATCCTTGCTGAGAAACTGTTTCCATCAATCAAGGTCACGGAGAGTTCCTTCGCCCCGGAGACGACGTGATCGTTGGTGAGGACGAAGCCGTCCGGGGCTATGACAACGCCTGATCCGGCACCCTCGCCACCGTAACTGCCTGTTGTGGAATCCTTCTTTACCTTGATGCTGACCACCGACGGGCCGACGTTTTCCACGACCGAAATAACCGCCCTCGAATAGGCGTCCAGGGCGTCGGGCGGATCGACCGATTCGAAATTGTTATCTGAAATCGGAGTCTTTCTAGACTCGCTATCAGTCCCGCCGGAATCGTCTCCTGCCTCCACAGTCCTCCCCTCGCCATTCAGGGCCAGCGTCCTCAAAAGGTTTTGCCCTCCTTCGATCATCATTTACCCCTTCTATTGACCGCAAAAATACCCAAGGCTCTTTCCAAAAACGAACATAAAAACTCCTCCATCTACCGGATTATCTCCGTCCCACACACATGAAATAATATAGTCACTATTTTTTTGTTTACAATCCGCCAAGGTTGATTTCTTTGCGGGCGCACCAATCCCCCAATATATTACAGGTCTTCTTCAATTTAATCGGATTGTCTATGTGTGACGAATGTCACAACTTGTTGAGAGACGTTTCCCCGCGGCTCCTCGATCGACCAGTTTTTCCCCGCTCCCGTTCGTCATCGACCTCCCTTCCATCCCCTGAGCCTATCGCCGCGCTCATCTTCTCTATAAAACTCTCGGACGAGATCGAAGCGGCGCCCCGGCGCTCCGAGGCTCTGACAACCTCCCTGTCCGACGTCACGACCACCCGCTCCACCCCCGCCGCCTTCTCCACAAGCTCAACGATCACGTCGTCGGCCCTCTCCTCCCCCTTCGTGAAAATCACGTTTATCCCTGCGCTCCTCTCAACCACCCTCTCGACTCCCCCCGCCTTAACCGCGTCAAAGACCACGGTAACGGCGTGCCCCCTGACTTTTCTATACCTGATCAGGTCGTTGATCAACCCGCTTCTGGCCGCTCTCATCTTCCTCCCTGAAACGGCGCCGTATTCGGCCGCGGTCATGATCACGTTGTAGCCGTCGATTATAACATGCACGTCAATCCCCCCGTCCCCCTGTTTAAATTAAACCTATCGAGCCCTGCCCATAAGCTCCATCAGCTCTTTAAAGACGTTTTCAGTCTCCCTCCTCAGGTCATCGAGGCTCCCTGTGTTGTCGACCACGAACTCCGCCCTCCTCTTCTTCTCTTCGAGGTCCATCTGCTTGTCTATCCTGTTTTCAGCATCGGAACGGGAAAAACCGTCCCTCGCCATGAGCCTTTTTATCTGCGTCTCACGGTCGACGTAGACCACCACGACGACGTCAACGATGGCCTCCGCCCCGGCCTCGTAGAGTAGCGGGATGTCAAGAACGAGCGGAACCTTGGGAGTTGAATTCCGGTAGTCAGCGATCTCACGCTGGATCTCCCTGAAGACCTCCGGGTGGATTATGGCGTTGAGATCGTTTAAGGCCTTTCCGTCCTTAAAGACTATGTCCCTCAGCTTTTCCCTGTCGAGGGTCCCGTCTTCTGCGATTACCCCGTCCCCGAACCTCTCAACTATCTTTGCAAGGGCCGGCCTTCCCGGCTCCACGACTACCCTTGCAAGCACATCCGAGTCCACTATCTTGGCTCCAAGTTCAGCTAATATCTTCCCAGCGCTGCTCTTCCCGCTGGCGATTCCCCCCGTAAGACCTGCAATCAGCATTATACATCCTTAAAAAACGGTAACAGTTTCAAAATCAACGAATCATTATCGCGCTCAGCATCCTTCCGGTATTTGCCCCTTCCCTTCTATAGGAGTAAAAGAGGTCTCCCCTGCAGCGGGTGCAAAGTCCGACGGAAAAGATGTTTTTTTCGGGCACCCCCGCCTTGTGAAAAAGAGATTGATTGAGACCGACGAGGTCAAACATGAAACACCCCCCCTCGGTCTCCGAGAGATATTCGCCCCCCGATAGATGTTTCTCCTTCACAGCCGCCGCCACCTCCGGGCCGACCTCGTAACAGCAGGGGCCAATCGCCGGGCCGAGGACTACCACGATCTCCTCCGCCCTCGATCCGAAAGAGTCTCCCATCGTCCTTATCGCCGCGGCGGAGATTCCCTCAACCGTCCCCCGCCACCCCGCGTGAACCGCCCCCACCGCGCTCCCACCGACATCCATCATCAAAATGGGAACACAGTCGGCCGTAAGCACCGCCAGGGCCAAGCGGGGGACTTTTGTGATGACGCCGTCGGTCTTCACCACCCCGAACATCTCGTCCCCCACAGGCCTGTTTGCGAGGTAGGTCACCCTTGACCCGTGAACCTGATCCATGACGAAGATGTCGGAGACAGCGACGCCGAAATAGTCGGCGGCGGCTTCGTAGCTCCCCGCTACCTTAGGGTCGTCAATCCCTTTTCTGTCAAAGTCGAGCCCGCCGACTTGCTCCTGTCCGCACCTCGTGGTAAATAAATAGTCGATTTTCCCGATTTTGTCAAGAATATCGACCCCGATAAGCTTCATCGATGATTTTTCTTTTATCTCAACCATCACTTCTCAATACCTTCAGGAACTCCTCTATATCCGCCGGAACGTCCGACGTAAACCTCATCCTCTCGCCGGTGATGGGATGGACAAATCCCAAGACCTTGGCGTGAAGGGCCTGTCTCTTGAGGGCGAGAACGGCTTTTTTGAGCATTGGACTTGAAAGAGATCTCGCCGCCTTCATAGAGCCGTAGGTCGTGTCCCCGCAGACGGGATGGCCGATGTAGGCCAGATGGACGCGAATCTGATGGGTGCGCCCGGTCTTCGGCATAAGCTCGACCAAGGTTATCTGCGAAAACCTCTCGACCACCCTGTATTCGGTCACCGCCCTCCTGCCCGAACCCCGGGAGGCGGTTATCCTCTTTCTGTCTTTCGGGTGCCTGGCCAGCGGCGCCTCGATTATTCCGTTATCAACGCCTATCCTCCCCCAGCAGAGGCTCACGTAAATCCTCTCCGTCGTGTGGGCCTTGAACTGCGCCGAGAGTCCATCGTGGGCGGCATCCGTCTTTGCAACGACAATTAGTCCCGAAGTGTCCTTATCGAGCCTGTGGACGATCCCCGGCCTGTCCTCCGGGCCGCATCGGGAGAGGGGGATCTCCCTAAAGAGGAGGGCCGAGATCAGCGTCCCCCTGTCTTTTCCGGCCCCGGGATGAACCACAAGGCCGGGAGGCTTGTCGATTACCACAAGGTCATCATCCTCATAGACTATATCAATATCTATATCCTCCGGCTCGATCGCCTTCGCCTCAAAGGGGGGAACCGTAACCTCAATCTTCTCCCCGACGGAGAGACGCCTGCTCGGGCGGCAACTCTTGCCGTTAACGAGGATGTTTTTATCTTCTATAATTTTCTTGATCTGGGATCTTGAAAGGTCGGAAAGCTGAAGCTCATTTGCGAGGTATTTATCGAGGCGCAGGCCGTCCGCTTCTTCGGAGACCTCAAGGGTAAACTTCTGATGAGCGTTTGGCGGGGGGGAGCTGTTTTCTATTTTCTCATTTTTAATCTTCAAGGAATTTTAAATATTACATCTTATATTTTTCGCCTGAATCACCATTACATCCACTATTGCGAGGTCGTAGAAGTTGCTGTTTGCGGTGATCTCGGGGGCAACCCTGCTGAAATAGACCTTTCTTCCGCGCTCGATCTCATTTGCCAGCAGTTCGAAGAGATTGTCGTTAATAAGGCCCTCTCTGACCTTTTCCTTGTTGTATATGGTAATATCGGAGATGATCGTTCTTGCCAATCTCTTGGCCGCTTCCTGGTCGGTTATAAGACTCATGCTTCGATTCCCCGGTTTTCAAACGACCTTGATAACAAAAAGCTCAAAATGCTTTTTTATATGAAATATTATTCCAGAAAAACAATAAGATGTCAAGACATTAGAGTTTACGCATAAAAGACCTCAATGAAGCCTCTCCCCAGGGCCTATTGAATCTTCAAAGCCCACTTCCCTTTGAAAGCTCTCTATTATTCTCTCCTTACACCCGATGCAGAGAATCGCCTCCATCTCAAAATAGACATCCCTTTCCATCATCTCCTGATCTTTCTCATCTATCTGGGCGATAGCGCCTTCAATATCGGAGTCGTCCTCATTCAAGACGCCGTCAAACCCGGCTTGAGATACAAGTCTCACCTTGTAAAACAATCCCCCGCTTAAAATCTCTTTCCCGCAACTCTGACAAACATGAACCAACATAATTAAATCCCCCCATGTACGTTTTCAAGGGCATTGACTATCCCCTCTATCCCCACGTTTTCAGGCGGCAAATCAACACCCTCGTCAACAAGCCTCCTTATCAAGATGAGAAATTCCGGGAGATTGATCTTCAACCTTTCCAATATCCCGTCATTGAAGAGAAACTCCAGTGGAGGTCCGCAAAAGATTATCTCCCCCCCGTCCAATGCCAGCACGAGATCTGAGAGGACCGCCTCGACGAGAGAGTGAGTGATGGACAAAACCGTCAACCCTTCCCTCCTGTTGAGATCCCTGATGAGGCTCAAAATGTCTCTCCTCCCCTTCGAGTCGAGCATGGACGTGGCCTCATCCAGTATAAGAATCTCGGATCCCAAAACCAGTATCCCGGCGATGACCAGTCTCTGCTGTTCCCCGCCGGAGAGATGGTGGGGAGGCATCTTTCTGAGCTGATACAGGTTCAGCCTTTTAAGAGCGGTGGAAACCAGTTCCTTCATCTCCGAAGTCGGGACCCCCTGATTTTCGAGTCCAAAAGCTATATCCTCTTCAACAACGGCGGATACGATCTGGTTTTCGGGATTGGAGAAAACCAGCCCCACGTTGTCCATCAATTCCTCGTGGGAGATCGTCTTGCCTGCGACCTTTACCGTCCCGCTGTCAGGAGTGATCAATCCCTTTATGATCTTTGCTATCGTGGTCTTCCCGGAGCCGTTTGGGCCGATAAGGGCGGCGTACTTACCCCTTGGAATGTGGAGATCGACCCCGTTCAGCACTCGGTTTTTTATGCCCGACGCAGAATCGAAGGACAAATGAACATCGGAGAGGTGGATCAAATTCTCCCCCTGACTCTTTTTTCAATCCATACCTTGATGTCTTCAACTATGATATAAAGACAGGGGATAACCAGAAGCGTCAGCACCGTGGCAAAGGTAAGCCCCCAGACGATGGATATGGCCATTGGGGCGAGATAGGGCTCGCTACCGCCAAGCCCGAACGCCATCGGCCCCAGGCCACCGATAGTGGTCAAGGAGGTTAGGAGAATGGGCCTCAGCCTCGTCTTGCCCGATTCAATGACGGCATCGTAAAGGGCCATTCCCGATTCTCTCGCCCGGTTGATGAAATCGACCAGGACAAGGGAATCGTTGACGACGATACCAACGAGGGCAACGATTCCTATGACCGCAAGGAGGGACAGCTCTATATTCATGATGAATAACCCCGCCACAACCCCGATAAAGGAAAACGGTATGGTAAACAGGATAATAATCGGCTGAACAAAGGACTTGAAAAGGGCCGCAAGGATCACGTAAATGAGAAATATGGCAAGCCAGAAGGCCTTGACCATGGAATCCATGGACTCCTGCGTATCCTCGTATTCTCCGCCGTATTTAAATGTGACGCCCGGGTACTTATTGCTCACGGTTCCGAATTTGTCGATAAGGAGCTCGTTGACGGCGCCGGAGGTAATCTCCTCTTTTTCGACATCCGCCGTTACGGTAATACTCCTCTCCCTCTCGGTATGATAGATCCTCAATATGCCCTCTCCGTATTTAATTTCGGAAAACGCCTTAATCGGGATTCTCTCACCGGATGAGTTCGGCACGGAAAAATTCATCAGATAATCGCTGTTTTTGAACTGGTCGGCGTATTTCACGATAATGTCTATTTTTTTGTCACCACGTCTGATGTTTCCCGCATCGCCTCCCGAAAATGCTTGGCGCATTTCGGTCGCTACGGTCGCCACATTCAGTCCGAGGGAGCGCGCCCTGTGCTCATCCACAATCACACGGATCTCCTCCTTGCCCACCCTGAAATTGTCGTCTATATCCTTAACACCCTTTATCTTTCCCAGCTCCTCCTTGACCTCCTCAGAAAGCTTCCTTAGGACATCGAAGTCCTCTCCCTTGATCTCCATTGCCACCGCCGACCCGGTGGGAGGCCCGCCGTGAAGCTCCGTGAATGTAATCGATGTTGGGCCCGGTATCAAGGAGGTCTTCTTCCTGAGCTCCGATATGATCTTTTCTGCACCGACGTCTTCGTAACCATGTTTTGTGAGCTCGATCCAGAGCTGGCCTACATAGGAACCCTGAATGGGCGCCTCACCGGTCTCAATATATCCAACGAGGGTAATCAGGGCGGAGATATTTTCCGATGCATCAGTGCTCTCCATCACGATCTTCTCGACTTCCTTGACGACTCGATCGGTCTCATCGATGTTTGAATTCACGGGATTGTATATATTGATCATGAATTGCTCCGCCCTTGACTTGCCCATAAAGACAAACTCCATGGTTAACAGGGCAAAGAATATGGTAATGACGGCAACGCCGAGAAGACCGAAAAAAATCTTGTAGCGTCTTGTTAAAAATCCGCCCAACACACTTCCGTAGAAATCCCTCACTTTATTGAACCATGCCCTGGCCTCCTTTGCCTTCTCATCCGTCTTTATTTTTACGAATTCCGCAAGGTGGGACGGAAGGACCAAAAACGCCTCGAGGAGGGACGCCAAAAGCGTTATGATAACGATCTCCGGTATGACCCTGAGAAACTTGCCTGTTATCCCCACCATCATCAAAAGGGGGAGAAATGCCGCGATATTCGTTGAAATGGCGGCGGTTACGGGAAGCACCACCTCCTCCGCGCCTGCGACTGCCGCTTCCGATGGGGAAAGCCCCATCTCTCTATATCGAAAGACGTTTTCCGACACGACAATCGCATCGTCGACAACAATTCCCAGAACGAGGATCAACCCGAACATGGAAAGCATGTTAAGGCTCATTCCCGTGTAGTACATGATAATAATGGTCAGGAGAAACGAAAAGGGGATCCCCATTGCGGCCCAGAAGGCGACCCTCGACTCCAAAAAGGCGTATAGAATAAGTATTACGAGGAAGAGTCCGATGGCCCCGTTAAAGAGGAGGGTGTTCTGCCTCCTTACCACATATTTTGAGATATCCTGTACCAGAGCAATCTCCGCGCCCTCCGGCAGCAGTTTTTCCTCCTCTTTGACAAGCCTCTTTACTTCTTTTACGATATCGATAACATCGCCGTCGGCCTTCTTGTTGACGAACAGCGCCACGGTCCTCGTGCCGTTGAGCCTGCCGATTATGTCCTCTTCCTCAAAGGTTTCGACAACGTTTGCGATATCCTTGACCTTTATGGTTCCGGTGGGAAGGGAGCGGACTACGATACCTCCGATATCGTCCTTATTCTCCACCTCGCCCATTGTCCTTAGGAGGATCTCTTTTCTCCCTTGGTCAAAGGAGCCGCCCGGGATATTGAGGTTTCTATACTTAATTGCGTTTATGATTTCCGTCATGGTAAGGTTTGCCGCCTCGAGCTTTCTCGGGTCTACCTGAACCCAGAACTCCTTGTCCCTGTAGGCCCATAATTCCACGGTGCCCACGCCGTCAATCAGCTCTACCTTCTTTTTAAGCCTGTCGGCCGAGTTCTGCAGGTACTCCTCGGGGACGTCCCCCCCGAATCCGACCGTTATGGCGGGAAATTCGGCGCTAAGCTTTATAAACTCGATGTCGTCCACGTCCTCAGGGAGGTCATCAACCTTGTCCACCTCGGTCTTTATATCATTGAAAAGCTGATCGAGTTCTATCCCCTCAACATCGCTCTCCGCCTGAATGATGATTGTCGCCACTCCCTCCCTCGTCCTCGAGTTCAGCTTCTTTATTCCATCGACATCGGCGATCTCCTCCTCTATCGGGGTCGTGACCACCTTCTCTATCTCCTCGGGGGACGCGCCGGGATAAGGCGCGACGATTATTATGTAACCATAGGCGATGGCCGGGAAGACCTCCCTGTTGAGGTTCCTTGCAAAGATCACCCCGAGGATGAAGACCGCGATGGTAATCATATTTACAAGGACTGAATTTCTTACGGAAAATTTCGGTATTGACATCATTTCATCTCTTATAAATCGCCGATTCTATCATTCCTTACTCTTCCGAGGACTCTTCGATAATAACAATCTCAGAGCCGTCTTTTAGGCTTTCCTTCCCAAGATCGACCACCTTATCTCCGACCTTTAATCCCGACAATATCTCCACCTTCCCTTCATCTATTATTCCTGTTTCCAACTTCCTCTTTTTTGCCACCTTCCCCCCCTCGACGATAAAGCAATACGGTCCTACCATACCCTCTTTCTCAAAGAGCATCGTATCAAGAGGTATGTTGATCGCGCCCTCTTTCTCCTCGATAATTATACGAATATCTCCGAACATCCCGGACATCAGCAGGCGATCTTCGTTTTCAAAGAATATCTCGACCGGGGCGGTTCTGGTATCCCTCCGAATCACCGGCGCAACCTTAGATATCTTGCCCTTGAAAAATTTTCCCGGAAGGGCCGGCACGGTAAGCTCGGCATCCATCCCATTCTTTATGGAGGCGAACTCGATATCAGTTACCTTTATCAAGACGTTTATCCCCCTTCCGCCGACAACCATTGAAAGGGGAGTCTGGGTTGTGGCAAACTCCCCCCTGTCGAGGTGGTTTATCGCAACGACCCCCGAGATGGGGGATTCCACGACTACCGGCTTGAACTCATCCCAGGTCTCTGCTCTCTCGAGGAGCACCAGGGCCGCTCCCTTGGCCACGCTGTCGCCCTCCTTGTAATTATAGCGTATGACCTTTCCCGGAACCACCGAGTAGACCGTCACTTCTTTTTCCGCATGGAGGTCACCGGTATAGAAAAGGGTTCTTCTTACCGTTCCGTTTTTTGCCTTAATAACCGTCACGGGATCCTTTTTGACCTCTTCCTCTTTATCTGCGAACAATTTTGAATGCAGTATTCTATTGACAACGAGCATCAAAAAAAGGACGGCTATAATTGCGGTAACGATATATAATATTCTTTTGCTTCTCTTTTCCAATATCTTCCTCCAAAAAAAACAATAAAAAAAGACAAGTATTGTCCTTGCCTTCAAATCAGGTTAAATTTTCACACCGAGATCGACCATCTAACCCGCTCATCCCATCAAATACCTCTCCATATCAGAATATTTCAATATAAACAAGATTTTTTCCATTTGCCTTCCTATATATATCCGCTTAATTTACCAAGTATATACATCCCCAGTACTATTTTCTCGATCCCTTTTCCACCTACTTATCCCCTGCCCCCATCCCCTTTACCAACCTTTTTTTACCATTGATCCCGTTTCACCCCTTCGTTCTACTTTTTTTCCTCCTTCTTGTCGGCTTTCCTCTCCGTCTTCTTTGAGGCCGCCTTATCCTTATCTTCTGCCTTTCCCTTTACTTTAGACGTTTCTTTCGCTTTTTTATTTATCTCTTTTTTTACTTTTTTCTTTACCTCTTTCTTGACCTTCTCCTTTGCCTTGTCCTTGTCTCCCTTTACGACTTTAGCCGGCTTTGCCGCGGTGGTTTTCTTCTTTTCTTTCTCTTTTCCTTTCTTCTTCTCCTTCTCTCCGGGGATCAACTCGATTATTGCCATACGAGCGTTGTCTCCCGTCCTCCTTCCCATTTTCATTATTCGGGTATACCCACCGGGCCTGTCCTTGAACCTCTCGGCATATTCATCGAAGATTTTTGCGACAACCTCCCTTTTCCTTATAAAGGATAAAGCCTGCCTGCGGGCATGGAGATCCCCCCTTTTGCCGAGGGTGATCATCTTCTCGGCATAACGCCTCAGCTCCTTTGCCTTGGCCTCCGTGGTCTCGATCCTCTCGTAATCCAGAAGCGATGTGGCCATGTTCCTCATCAAGGCCTTTCTGTGGCTTGAGTTCCGCCCAAGTCTATTTCCTGCTTTCTGATGTCGCATATTTTTATTCCCTTAAAAACAAAAAATTTCCCCTTCCCCCAAATCCTTTCGTCCCCCCCCTTAACTTATCCCCCTTCCCCCTATATCCCTTTACCCTTTAAATCCCCCTACCCCATAAATATATTTGCTACACACATTCCCCGATAAACATCTCACAACCTTTAAGCCCCCCCCATTCCTGCCCGTATCCACTCGAATCCGGCCTTCACCTACTCGGAGAAGGTCTTCTTTTCTTCCGATTCCGAGAGCTCTTCCGGCGGCCAATTCTCCAGCTTCATGCCGAATCTCAGGCCCATCTCGTTCAATATCTCTTTTATTTCGTTAAGCGATTTTCTGCCGAAGTTTTTCGTCTTCAACATCTCTATTTCGGTCTTTTGGACGAGGTCGCCTATATATTTTATGTCGGCGTTTTTAAGGCAGTTGGAGGACCTGACTGAAAGCTCGAGCTCGCTTACCGGTCTGAGAAGGTTCTCGTTCAATTCCTCCCTGTGATCCTCCACCTCTTCCATATATTCCTCAGCATCCTCAGCGAAGTTTATAAAGATATTCATATGCTCTTTTAATATCTTCGCCGCAAAGGCGATGCTGTCTTCGGGAGAGACGCTGCCGTCGGTCCAGACCTCGAGGTTCAGCTTGTCGTAATCCGTTCTCTGACCCACCCTTGCGGATGTAACTGTAAAGTTGACCTTTTTAATGGGTGAAAAAACCGCATCTATGGGAATCGTCCCTATAGGTTCGTCCTCATCTTTATTCCTCTCCGCCGGGACGTAGCCTCTTCCCCATTTAACTTTCATCTCTATCCCGAGCTTGCCGTCCTTTGAGAGGGTGGCTATGTGGTGATCGGGGTTGAAGACCCTTACCGAATCATCGCAGATGATGTCTCCCGCCTTGACGATGCCGGGTCCCACGGCCTCGATCCTTACGGTTTTCGGGCCTTCATCGAAGAGCTTGAACCTAATTCCCTTTATATTCAACAGAATATCCGTTACATCTTCCACAACCCCGGGGACCGTTGTATATTCATGGAGAATATCTTTTATTTTGACCGAAGTGACGGCGGCTCCCATAATAGAAGAGAGGAGTATTCTCCTCAAGGAATTACCGATAGTTATGCCGAAACCCCTCTCGAAGGGCTCTGCTTCGAATTTGCCGTAGAATTCGTTGAATTCTCCCGAATCCGCCACAAGCTTCTTAGGTTTTATTAACTCGCGCCAATTGGCTTGAATTGTACTGCCCATAAAATCCCCCAGTTTTGAAAAGCCATCCTCACACTGAAATTTGAATCTTACTTGGAGTATAGCTCTACAATGAGGTTTTCCGATATCGGCATAGTCAGCTCTTCCCTTGAAGGCAAGGCCTTTATCGTGCCGGTAAAGGAATTTTTATCATAATCAAGCCAGGATGGTATACCCCGTCTTGCTACGGTTTCGAGAGAATCGAGTATTTTCCCTATCTTTCTGCTCTTTTCTCTCAGCTGTATTTTATCATCAGGACTTGTCAAAAACGACGGGATGTTGACCTTTCTTCCGTTTATCAGAAAATGGCTGTGCCGTACGAGCTGTCTCGCCTCGCTCCTGGAGCCGGCAAATCCCAGGCGATACACCATGTTGTCCAGCCTTCTCTCCAGAAGTATCAAGAGGTTTTCTCCCGTAATACCCTTGATTCTCTCGGCCTCTTTAAAATAACGGTGAAACTGGCTCTCAAGCACGCCGTACATCCTCTTCACCTTTTGTTTTTCTCTCAACTGATTGCCATATTCCGAGAATTTGGTCCTTCCCTGACCATGCTCTCCGGGGGGATAATTGCGTCTCTCGATGGCGCATTTTTCTCCAAAGCATCTGTCGCCCTTAAGGAAAAGCTTCATCCCCTCTCTTCTGCAGAGCTTGCACACCGGACCCCTGTACCTTGCCAAATCAAACCTCCGATCAGCTGTTACTATCTTTAATAAAAACCTAAACCCTACGTCTCTTGGGCGGCCTGCATCCGTTATGAGGGATCGGCGTTACGTCTTTTATCACGTTAACCTCAAGCCCGGCCGCCTGGATGGCCCTCAGGGCCGCCTCCCTGCCGGCGCCCGGCCCCTTGACGTAAACGTCTACCGTCTTCATCCCGTGCTCCATCGCCTTTTTTGCGGCGTCGGTTGCGGCCTGCTGCGAGGCAAACGGAGTGCTCTTTCTGGAGCCCTTGTACCCCTGCATCCCGGAGCTTGACCACGTCAGGACGTTTCCGGAAAGATCCGTGATGGTAACTATGGTATTATTGAACGTGGACTGAATGTGGGCAATCCCCACGTTTACGTTCTTCTTCTCCTTCTTTTTCCTGACTACTCTCTTACCTTTTGCCATTTATTATTCCTATTTTCTCTTAATCTTTACTTTCTTGGGTCCCTTTCTGGTTCGGGCGTTTGTGGAAGTCCGCTGCCCCCTGACGGGGAGGCCCTTTCTGTGTCTCAGTCCCCTGTAATTTCCCAGATCCATGAGCATCTTCACGTTCATGGAGCGCTCTTTCCTTAAGTCTCCCTCAACGGTGTAATTGGAGGTTATTATCTCCCTTATGGTGGTTATATCCTTATCCGTCAAGTCATCGGTCTTGAGATCAAAATCTATTCCGGCCTCTTCCAGAATCTTTTTTGACACGGTCTTTCCGATACCGTATATATATGTAAGACCGATAATTATCCGCTTGTTCTTGGGCAGGTCCACCCCAGCTATTCTTGCCAAAGCATTACCCTCCTTTTACAATTATCCCTGGCGCTGTTTATGTTTCGGATTCTCGCAGATTATCCGAACAACGCCGTGTCTTTTAATAATCTTGCACTTATCGCAGATCTTCTTTACAGATGCTCTCACCTTCATTTATCTTCCCCCTTAAACTTGTAAGGTCCAAAGATGCGGACTATTTTGAACGGTATGTTATCCTGCCTCTGGAGAGATCGTATGGTGAAAGTTCCACGGTAACCTTGTCTCCCTTCAGGATCTTTATAAAATGCATCCTCATCTTTCCAGAGATGTGCGCCAATACCTTGTGACCATTTTCCAGCTCTACCTTGAACATGGCATTCGGCAGGACCTCCTGCACCGTACCCTCAACCTCTATGGCCTCTTCCTTCGGCATAAAATAATTACCCTTTAAAAGAGTGTCTTTATCCTTCCAAAACCTCGGTTATTTTCTTGAAAATATTGTCTATTCCCCCGCTCCCGGCAATCGACCTCTTAAGGCCCTTTTCGCTGTAGTATTCTATAAGGGGCTCGGTCTGATCGGCATAAACCTTGAGCCTTGCCTTTATCGTCTCCTCTTTGTCGTCGTCCCTCTGGTAAAGCTCTCCGCCGCACTTATCACATTTGCCCTCGGATTTGGGTGGTTCGAAAACAACATGGTACATGGCCTTGCATTCCCTGCAGGTTCTCCTTCCGGTAAGCCTTTTCAGCAGCTCATCGTTATCGACCTCAATGCTGATTACATGACTGATCCCGTCCCCCTTCCCTCCCAGCATCTTGTCCAGGGATTTCGCCTGATTTACGGTCCTCGGGAAGCCGTCCAAGATATAGCCGTTTTTGCAATCAGCATCTTTGAGCCTCTCCTCCACGAGTCCCACGACCACCTCGTCGGGAACAAGGTCGCCCCTGTCCATGAACTTTTTCGCCTCCTTGCCGAGCTCCGTCCCCGCGGCCACGGCACTTCTTAATATGTCGCCCGTGGAAATCTGAGGAATTTTATATTTTTCCGACATTCTCACGGCCTGGGTTCCCTTACCGGCCCCCGGGGGCCCCAACAGAATAATGTTTTTTTTGTTTGACATAGCTCTTACCACATCCTTAGATTATCAACTACAACTTTCAACGCAACAAACATAAAAACTTAAAAATCCGGTTGAACGCTGAAACAACCAAGATATTTCCAATACTAAATTTTGATTATACCACTTCTTATTTCAAATCACAATCCCCGTCCACCCCCACCTCGATCCCCGCTTCGACTACCCATCTCAACCCTTACCTCAACCCCTACTCCCCTTTTTATCCTCTCCTCCCCTTTAACTTGCCCTTCTTCATAAACCCGTCGTAGTGTCTCGTTATCATGTGGGACTCTATCTGCTGGGCGGTATCTAGGGCCACACCCACAACGATCAGAAGCGCCGTTCCTCCGAAGTAGAACGGAACGTTGTAAAGGGCTATGAGGATCGTCGGCAGCACGCAGACCGCCGCAACGTAAAACGCTCCCACAAGGGTGATCCTCGTCAGGACCTTGTCTATATACTCGGAAGTTTTTCTCCCCGGCCTGATCCCGGGGATAAAGCCGCCGTATCTCTTCATATTATCAGCGACGTCTATTGGATTAAAGGTAACCGCCGTGTAGAAATAGCAGAAGAAGACGATCAATAAAACGTAGAGGACGTTGTACAACGGGGCCACCGGGCTGAACTGGTTTTGCAGAGAGAGTATCCACGGATGACTATCACTGATATTTTTCGGCAGAAAGTTGAAAATAGTCAGCGGAAACATGAGTATTGATGAGGCAAATATCGGCGGGATAACCCCGGACGTATTTATCCTCAACGGGAGATGCGTGCTGCTCCCGCCGTACATCTTTCTTCCCACAACCCGCTTTGCATATTGCACGGGGAGCCTTCTCTGTCCCCGTTCCATATAAATAATCGCCGCAACTACAACAATCATCACGGCCAAGATTATGAGGAAGCTTAGGGGCGATATTCCCGCCTCGCCGACAAGGCCGATGGACTGCAGAATGGCGGCGGGCATCCTCGCCACGATTCCGGCGAATATTATAAGGGAGATTCCGTTTCCGATTCCCCTCTCGGTGATCTGCTCGCCGAGCCACATTATGAAGGCGGTGCCGGCGGTAAGTGTAATCATCGTCATGATCCTGAATGACCAGCCGGGATCGAGAACGATGGGGTCCCCGAAGGGGCTCTGCATCTGCTCCAGTCCGAAGCTTATGGCGAATCCCTGAAACGCCGAGAGGACCACCGTCCCGTAGCGTGTATACTGGGTGATCTTTTTTCTGCCCTCCTCCCCCTCTTTTGACAGCCTCTCGAGATAAGGTATAACCACCGTCAAGAGCTGGAGGATAATGGAGGCGCTGATGTAGGGCATAATCCCCAGGGCGAAGACCGAGAGGTTACTCAATCCGCCGCCCGAAAACATGTCGAAGAATCCAAAGAGTGTGCCCGAGGCGCTGTCGAAAAAGGCGGAGAGGGCTGCTGTATCGGTGCCCGGCGTTGGGATGTGGATACCGACCCTGTAGACCGCCAGAAGCGCAAAGGTTATTAGAATCCTGTTTTTGAGCTCAGGGATTTTAAATATATTCTGGAATCCCGACGTCACTTAGATCACCTCCACCTTTCCACCGCAGGCCTCTATTTTCTCCTTTGCGGACTTTGAAAATTTGTGGGCCTTGACGGTAAGGGCCTTTTTGACCTCCCCCACACCCAACACCTTGATACCGTTTTTCGCCTTATCTATCTTCTTTTCCTTCATCAACTCGTCTGTGTCCACAACGCCGTTTACCTCGAACCTGCTCAGGTCTCTGAGGTTTATTATCGAGTAATCCTTTTTAAAGAGGTTCTTGAATCCCCTCTTGGGAAGCCTCCTTGCCAGGGGCATCTGTCCCCCCTCGAAGCCGGGCCTTACCTTCCCCCCGGAGCGGGAATTCTGCCCATTATAGCCCCGTCCCGCCGTCTTTCCGCCTTTTCCGGCCTCTCCCCGGGCCACCCTCTTTTTCTTTTTTATGGCCCCTTCTCTTGGTTTCAGGTTGGAAAGATCCATCTCCTACTCCTTTACCTCAACAAGGTGAATGACTTTCTTTATCATCCCCCAGCTCTCGGGGGTGTCGGGAAGCTCGACGGTCCTGTGCATCTTGCCGAGACCCATTCCCTTCAGGACCTTTTTATGTTTTTCGGGTCTTCCGATACCGCTCCTGGTCTGAGTCACGCTTATGGTCTTCGTTTGCTTTTTACTCATTGTTCTGCCGTCCCCTTCGCCATTTAACTTTAACTATATGAGTTATCTATTACTTCTTTTCCACGCCCAAATTTTCAACCGATTTGCCGCGAATCCGGGCAATATCCTCAGGTGTTCTAAGCTGGGTTAAGCCGTCGATGGTGGCCTTAACGAGGTTGTGGGGATTGTGTGAACCGAGACACTTGGTGAGGATGTTTTTTATCCCCGCCGTCTCAACAACGGCCCTGACGGCCCCGCCCGCGATGATCCCGGTTCCCTCAGAGGCCGATTTCAGCATGACCTTCCCAGCCCCGTACCTCCCTATGACATCGAACGGAATGGTGGATTTCAAGAGAGGTACCTTTATCATGTTCTTCTTCGCTTTCTCGATTCCCTTCCTTATAGCCTCCGGGACCTCCTGGGCTTTACCCATTCCGTATCCCACCTGGCCTTTTCCGTCGCCCACAACTACCATTGCTGAAAACGAAAAGCGCCTTCCCCCCTTTACGACCTTCGCCACCCGGTTTATATGAACTACCTTGTCTATGAATTCATTTTCGTCAGGAAAAAACGACATGATTTAATCTCCATAAAATATCATGGTCCCTAAAACTCCAGCCCTCTTTCTCTCGCCGCATCGGCCAGCGCCTTTACCCTCCCGTGGTAGAGATAGCCGCCCCGGTCGAAAACCACCGTTTTTATCCCTTTTGCTCCGGCCTTCTCCGCGATGCTTTTACCCACTATTTTGGCGGCTCCTATATTTCCCCCGCCGCCTTTCCCGAACTTCTTTGCGATTTCCTTATCCACGCTTGACGAACTGGCCAGAGTCACCCTGAGACTATCGTCGACAATCTGGGCATAAATATGTTTTGCGCTTCTGAAAACGCAGAGCCTCGGCTTGGCTGAAGTTCCCCTTATCTTCAGCTTTATCCGCTTTTTTCTCCTAATTCTCCCTGAAACACTCTTTGACAGCTTCTTCACGGCATTACTCCTTAAGCGCCGGTCTTCCCGGCCTTTCTCCTGATCTTCTCACCAGCATACTTGATTCCCTTCCCCTTGTAAGGCTCGGGCTTTCTTAAATTTCTTATATTCGCGGCCACCTGACCAACCAGCTGCTTGTCTATGCCTTGAATCGTTATTAGTGTATTTTTTTCTACACTCGCCGTTATTCCATCGGGAAGCCCAAACCTGACAGGATTGGAATAGCCTAGGTTCAACACGAGTTCATTTCCATCGACATCGGCCCTGTAGCCCAATCCATTTATCTCCAGGGATTTAGTGATCCCATTGGAAACACCGACAACCATGTTGTCTATCAGCGCCCTGCAAAGACCCTGAAACGCTTTAGATTTCCTTAAATCTTTATCCGAGGTCACGACTATCCCGTTATTTTCCACCTTAACGGTGACCTCCGATGGGATGGATTGGCTGAGGCTCCCCCTTGGGCCGGTCACCACGATCTCTCCATCCTTGACAACGACCTCGACTCCTTCCGGTATTGGAACGGGCTTTTTGCCTATCCTTGACATCTTCTACTATTCAACCTCTATTTTTCATTGTAAGTAATTGCATCACTTGTTGGGCCCGTGCCCAAATAACACAAAAGATATTTTTAATAATGCCTGCCGCTCAATAATGTTTGCCTCTCGACAACGCTTTCCTCCCTTTGCTCCCTGACCCACTTGCTCCACTACTCCCTTGACCCCCACCCCCCTAATCCTTGTCCCCTTTATCCCCATTTCCCCATTGATCTTTGCCCCTCTTGCTCCCCACCCATATTTAATTTCCCCCTCCTCAACCCGCCTTCCCTCGATCCACGACCCTCCCTCAACCCGTCATCACCAGACCTTAATTAGGAGTTCTCCGCCGACCTTTTCCTTTCTTGCCTTCCGATCCGACATTATTCCCTTCGATGTGGAGAGTATTGAAATACCGTAGCCCCTCAAGACGTGCGGGATCTCTTTGCTGTTTACGTATATACGACGGCCCGGCTTTGACACCCTCTCGATCTTTTTTATTACCAGATCGCCGTCTTCGATATATTTAAGACGAATTCTTATTATCTGGTGTTTGTCGTCCTTGAGCTCCTTGTAGTCCAGTATATAACCTTCTTCTTTCAGTATCTCTGCAATTGCCAATTTCATCTTAGATGAAGATATGTCCACGCTTTCGTGTTTTGCCATCTGGGCGTTTCTTATACGTGTGAGCATATCGGCAATGGGATCGGTCATTGTCATTTTAAGTTTCTCCTCGCTACCAGCTGGACTTAATCATTCCGGGTATATCTCCCCGGGAAGCCAGTTGCCTGAGACAAATCCTGCACATATCGAATTTTCGGTAGTATGCCCTGGGCCTTCCGCAGATGGGACAACGGTTATACTCCCTCACCTGAAACTTTTTCTTCCTCTTTGCCTTGGCAATTATCGACTTCTTTGCCACTCAAATCTCCTTTTTGCTAATCAGCAATATCAATTAACCACCAAAGGGCATCCCAAAATATGCCAGCAAAGCCCTTCCTTCATCGTCGGTATTGGCCGTGGTTACTATCGTTATATTCATGCCCTTGATCTTATCAATCTTGTCGTAGCTGATTTCCGGGAAAATGATCTGTTCTTTTATTCCCAGCGTATAATTTCCCCTTCCGTCAAATCCTTTAGGGCTTACGCCCCTGAAATCCCTGACCCTTGCGAGAGCGATATTAATGAGACGGTCGAGAAATTCATACATTTTCTCCCTTCTCAAAGTCACCATGCAGCCTATGGGATTTCCATCTCTCAGCTTGAAGGATGCGATTGATTTTTTTGCCCGGGTGATCACCGGTTTTTGCCCCGTAATTGAGGCGATCTCTTCGGATGCGCTTTCCAATACCTTTATGTTTTGGAGCGCCTCTCCAAGTCCCATATTCACGACTATCTTCGTAATCTTGGGGACCTGCATAATGTTATCGTACCCGAAATCCTTCTTAAGCTGGGGTACTACCTCTGTTTTGTAATATTCTTTTAAACGAGCCATAATCCGTCACTATCTATCTAAAATTTCATCACATCTTTTACAGAATCTCACCTTCTTGCCGTCTTCCAAGACCTTTTTCCCCACCTTTACAGGAACGTTGCACTTGGGGCAGACGATCATCACGTTGGATATTTGAATGGGACCCTCCTTTTCGATGATTCCTCCCTGCCTGTGGGCCGAGCTCGGTCTCATATGTCTCTTGATGAAGTTTATCTTCTCTACGATAACTTGTCCCTTTTCGAGATTCACCCTCAAGACCTTTCCCTTCTCGTCCTTGTGCTTTCCTGAAATTACCTGAACCGTGTCGTTCTTTTTTATTTTTGTCTTTAATCTGGTGGCCATTAACTCCCCCCCTTTCACACCTCTATAAGACTTCCGGGGCGAGAGAGACGATCTTCATGAACCTCTTGGCACGAAGCTCCCTCGCAACGGGTCCAAAAATTCGGGTTCCTATAGGCTCCCCCTGGGCATTTATCAACACCGCGGAGTTGTCATCGAATTTGATGTATGTTCCGTCGGGTCTGCGCACTTCCTTTTTCGTCCTTACGACAACCGCCTTGACGACATCGCCCTTCTTTACCTTGGAATTAGGTATAGCTTCCCTTACCGAAACGGTCACTATATCCCCAAGGGAGGCATATTTTACCCTCGATCCCCCAAGCACTTTTATTGTAAAGAGCTTTTTTGCGCCTGAGTTATCGGCCACGTTTAAAATGGTCTGCATCTGAATCATAACGATCAACCTCGCTTTAGACCTATTCGGCCTTTTCGAGGACCTCCCTTAGAACCCAACGTTTTTTTCTGCTCAACGGTCTGCTTTCGAGTATAACTACCTTATCGCCGATTCCGCACTGGTTTTCGGAATCGTGAGCCATGTATCTTTTTCTTTTGTTTATAAACTTTTTGTAAATGGGGTGCATAAGCTTACGCTGAACCTCCACAACAATTGTCTTGTCCATCTTATCGCTGACCACCATTCCTGTTAATGTGCGTCTTTTACCGCTAGTCGCCATCTCCTTTTTTCCTCTCTTCTTCGAGCATCTTTTCCTTTATAACCGTCAGCACCCTCGCCCTGTCCCTTTTGGTTAACCTTATCTTCATTTTATTTTCGAGCTGATTGGCCGCCCTCTGAAACCTCAAGTTAAAGAGTTCTTGAGAGAGGGTTTCTTCACGATCCATCAGCTCTTCCACCGAGAGATCTCTCAGATCACTAGCCTTCATTTTCCGAACTCCTTTTGACAAACCTCGTCCTCACCGAAAGCTTGTGGGAAGCAAGCCTGAAGGCCTCCCGGGCCTGTTCTTCCCTAACTCCCTCCATTTCATACATGATCCTTCCGGGTCTAACCACGGCCACCCATCCCTCCACGTTTCCCTTTCCTTTGCCCATTCTGGTCTCCGCGGGCTTTTTCGTTATGGGCTTGTCCGGGAAGACCCTGATCCAGATTTTTCCGCCCCTCTTTACGTACCTTGTCATAGCGATACGGGCGGCCTCGATCTGCCTTGCGGATACCCAGCCGGAGGTCAACGCCTGGAGTCCATAGTCACCGAAGTTCAGGCTTGAACCGCTTATACGGACACCCCTCATTCTTCCCTTTTGCATCTTTCTGTATTTAACCTTTTTCGGACTTAACATCGCTATATGCTCCGCTATCTATTCTTACAGGGAGGTGGGTGAATCGCCCGGCATTACCTCGCCGTTGAAAACCCAGACTTTGATCCCTATTATTCCATATGTTGTTTTAGAGACGGCCGTCCCGTAATCAATATCCGCCCTTAATGTATGAAGGGGAACTCTCCCCTCCCTGTACCACTCCCTTCTGGCCATCTCCGCCCCGCCGAGCCTGCCTGCGCACGAGATTCTCACTCCCTCCACTCCGAGCTTCATGGCGGTAAAAACCGCCTTTTTCATAGCCCGTCTAAAAGAGACTCTTTTCTCAAGTTGCGTGGCTACGTTTTCGGCGATGAGCTGAGCGTTGGCCTCCGGTTTTCTTACCTCTTTAATATTAATCGCCACATCGGTTCCGGTTATCTTCATCAGATCACGTCTGATGTTTTCTATCTCAGCCCCTTTTCTTCCTATTATGATTCCCGGACGGGCCGTATAAATATTTACCGAGGCCTTCCCGGCCGCCCGCTCGATCTCTATCTTGGCGATGCCGGCGTGATAGAACTTCTCCTTGATGCTCTTCCTTATCGCCAGATCATTATGGAGGTTCTGCTGGTACTCCTTGTTGGCGAACCACTTGGAATTCCAATCCTTGATGATCCCTAGCCTAAGGCCTATGGGATTTACCTTTTGTCCCACTTTTTCCTCCCGTTGATCATTTTTTTCCTGCCATCCTAACCAAACCCGATGTAATTTATCTACTACCACCCCAAACACACCCCACGTTCCCGTTCCCCCATCCCTAGTTTTATATTTTACTCTTTGTATTTTACTCCAATTCCGATCATATTAATCGCCCCATCCCCCACTTCACTAATCGCCGCATCCCCCACTTCATTCACTATTCCATCTCCCCCATTGCCCAACTCCCGACCGGTTCGATTACCTCTCATCCAGGATTACGGTTATGTGGCATGTCCTCTTGAATATCCTGGTGTATCTCCCCATCGCCCTGGGCCTGAACCTTTTCCATGTGGGGCCCTCGTCCACGAATATCTTTCCCACGTAGAGGTTATCCACATCTATATCGTCTCTAATGCTGGCATTCGCCACCGCGCTGTCGATCAGCTTTTCGACGACGCTCGAGGCCTTTTTATGAGTCAGGGACAGTATCTCCTTTGCCTCGCCCACGTCTTTGCCCCTGACAAGGTCCACAACCGGCCTCACCTTAAAGGGCGAGATCCTTATATATTTGGCCCTGGCTTTCATTTCAACCTCGTAAACTCCCTTTATTATTTCCTGCCCCTGAGCTTAGATTTTTTATCAGCAGCGTGGCCGTAAAAGGTTCTCGTGGGAGAAAACTCCCCAAGCTTATAGCCCACCATATTTTCGGTTACGAAGACCGGAATAAATTTCTTGCCGCTGTGAACCGCTATGGTCAATCCCACCATCTCAGGGATTATGGTGGACCTCCTTGACCAAGTTTTTATGACCTGACGATCCCCCTCCTGTTGTGCCTTTTCGATCTTTTTTAAAAGATGATCGTCTATGAACGGCCCCTTTTTCAGCGATCTTGGCATAACTACTTTCTCCTCTTGACAATGAATTGATCGGTCGTTTTGTTCTTTCTCGTCTTATGCCCCTTCGTCGGCACTCCCCAGGGAGTTACCGGGTGTCTTCCTCCCGAAGACTTTCCCTCGCCTCCGCCGTGGGGATGGTCGACGGGATTCATCGCAACGCCCCTTACCTTGGGCCTTTTCCCGAGCCACCTTGACCTCCCCGCCTTTCCTATGCTTATGTTGCTGTGTTCCTGATTTCCCACCTCGCCTATTGTGGCCAGGCAATCCTGCAGGAACATCCTCACCTCTCCGGAGGGAAGCTTCAGCTGGGAGTACTTGCCCTCTTTTGCCATCAACTGGGCGGAGCCCCCGGCGGAGCGAACCACCTGTCCCCCTTTTCCGGGTTTCATCTCAACGTTGTGGATCTGTGTTCCGAGGGGGATATCCTTTAAGGGCATTACGTTTCCCGGTTTTATCTCCGCCGTTTTGGATGTCTTTATCATGTCCCCCACATTAAGTCCCAAGGGAGCTATTATGTATCTCTTTTCGCCGTCTGCGTAATGCAACAGGGCAATTCTGGCGGAGCGGTTCGGATCGTACTCTATAGTGGCGACCTTTGCCGGGATCTCCCACTTATCACGCTTGAAATCAATGATTCTATAGCGCTTCTTGTGACCGCCGCCGCGGTGCCTCATGGTTACCCTGCCCTTGTTGTTTCTTCCCCCGGTGCTCTTCTTCGGGGCGAGGAGCGATCTTTCGGGACGTCTCTCGGTTATATCGGAAAAGTCCGAAACCTCCTGAAATCTCCTCCCGGGAGAGGTGGGATTATATTTTTTTATCGCCATCTCTT
This sequence comes from Candidatus Zymogenus saltonus, assembly GCA_016929395.1. Classification (NCBI taxonomy): domain Bacteria; class Deltaproteobacteria; order Candidatus Zymogeniales; family Candidatus Zymogenaceae; genus Candidatus Zymogenus; species Candidatus Zymogenus saltonus. The sequence continues at coordinate 2,254 of JAFGIX010000049.1, read as the reverse complement.
ATACTCCCTCAAAGAACTCGATATATTCCCCCGGTTTCAGCTTCACTATCGCCTTTTTCCAATCCGGCCTCTTGCCCTGAGATCTCCCGAACCGCTTAACCTTCCCCTTCAGCATAACGGTGCGCACGTTCACAACCTTCTTTTTAAAGACCTTCTCGACGGCCTCTCTGACCTGTATCTTGGATGCCCAGACCGGAACCTTGAACGTGACCTGCTGGGCTATCTCCTTCTGAACGTTGCTCTTCTCGGTTATTATCGGCTCGAGAAGTATGTCGTAATACTCTTTCATAACAGCGCCTTTTCTATCAGTTCCACGGCGGGACGGGTGACCACAATGTTATCGTATTTCAGCACATCAAATACGTTAAGTCCCTTGACCGGCAGCACCTTGACTTCCTTGATGTTTCTCGAAGAAAGATCGAGGTTTCTATCCCGCTCGGGAACAACTATAAGGGTCTGACCGCTGCCGCATTCGAGCTTTATTAATATATCCATGATGATCTTCGTCTTTATTTCCGGGAGATCGAGCCCATCCACTATGATCATCTTATTATCCTTAAGCTTTTTTGTTAGGGCACTCTTTAAGGCGGCCCTTCTCACCTTCTTCGGCACCTTATAGGAATAGTCGCGGGGTTTTGGACCGAAGATCACGCCACCGCCGGTCCAAATGGGCGATCTGGAGGAGCCCGCCCTGGCACGTCCCGTCCCCTTTTGCCTGTAGGGCTTCTTTCCACCCCCGCTTACTTCCGCCCTCCCCTTTGTGGATGCAGTCCCGCTTCTGCGGTTTGCCTGCTGCATCTTGACGACATCGTAAAAAAGGTGACTCTTGATATCGGTATCGAAAATCTCCTCCTTGAGGGTGATTTTGTCCACCACTTCCTTATTTGTATTATATATATCCACGCTGGGCATTTATCAGCTCCGAATCTATGATTTTCCCTTGACTTCGACTATACCGTTTTTGGCCCCAGGGATCGCTCCCTTAACCAGTATCACGTTTCTCTCTTTTTTGACGTCAACCACGACAAGGTTTTTTACGGTGACCCTCTCGCTCCCCTTGTGACCCGGGAGCTTCTTGCCTTTCAACGTCCTCGCCGGCCAAGCACACATACCTATCGATCCCGGCGCCCTGTGAAAGCGAGACCCGTGGGTTTTCCTGCCGCCGGAAAATCCCCACCTCTTCACAACACCGGCAAAACCCTTTCCCTTCGAGCGACCCGTAACGTTAATTACATCACCGATCTTAAAACAATCGGCGGTAATAATTTGTCCAAGTTTATATTTTTCCAGCTCATCCGCGGGGAGACGAAACTCCCTGATGACCCTGTACGCAACTTCGCCCGCCCTTTCAAAGAATCCCCTCTTCGGCTTATTTACGTTGTTAATATCTTTTTGGTCAAAACCCAAGGCCACGGACGCATAACCGTTCTTCTTGGGCGTTCTGATATCCAAGACGGCGCATGGACCAGCCTCTATAACGGTCACGGAAACCGAGTTTCCCGACTCGTCAAATATTTGGGTCATACCCAGCTTTTTTCCAATCATGCCGCCCGGCATCTCATACTCCTTTTCGAACTAAAATCCTTTATCAAAATTCAAAAGATCCCCTGCCCGCACAAAAACTTGATCCCTGTTATCCCCCTGCTTACCAACCAAGCACCCTCAACCCTTGCACCCCCATTAACCACCCCAATTCCTCACCAACCTTACCGACTCCCACGCTTTAAAGCTTTATCTCCACGTCCACCCCGGCGGAGAGGTCGAGCCGCATCAGGGCGTCCACCGTCTGCTGGGTCGGATCGAGGATATCCAGAAGCCTCTTGTGTGTCCTTATCTCGAACTGCTCTCTCGACTTCTTGTCTATATGGGGAGATCTCAAGACACAGTACTTGTTGATCACCGTGGGAAGGGGTATCGGCCCCGCCACCGTGGCTCCCGATCTCTTTGCCGTCTCGATAATCTCACCGGCCGACTGGTCGAGAAGCTTATGGTCATAGGCCTTGAGCTTTATCCTTATCTTTTGTGCTGGCATTTATCCTTCCTCATTCCTTGGCACTTATCTTCCTAACTCCTTGGCACTCACTCTCTCTCCCCTCGTCATTCATCCCCTCTATCATTTCTATCATTCTTCCCCCTTATCCCTTCCTCTCCCTCCCCCGGCATCGATCTATTCGATGATTTCGCTGATTACGCCCGCGCCCACCGTGCGGCCTCCCTCACGGATGGCAAACCGAAGCTCCTTCTCCATCGCTAT
>JAFGIX010000048.1 GCA_016929395.1 Candidatus Zymogenus saltonus | reverse complement strand
GGCCGGTCAATTTAGGAGGGGTAGGCCAAAATCCGGGACAATTAATATCAGGGGCCGGTCAATATCAGGGGGGGTCGGAGGGTAGGCCGATACTTTAGTCCTAACGATATTTAGGGCTCGGCAGTATTCTAATTAAGTTACTATAGTATTTAGTAGATAACCAATAGCTCAATAAGCCGAAGTGGCGGAACTGGTAGACGCGCTAGGTTCAGGACTTAGTGGGTGTATGCCTGTGCGGGTTCGACTCCCGCCTTCGGCACCATCTAAAAAGGACGCCGGTCATTTTGGGGGGTCGGCCATTTGTTGGTGGGCGATCATTTGTTTTAATGAGGCCGGTCATTTGTTTTAATGGTCGGCCATTGTTTTTTAATCTGCATTTAGGAGTCGTCTGTTTGGGGGGGCAGGTCAATTTGTTAGTGGGCGATCATTTGTTTTAATGAGGCCGGTCATTTGTTTTAATGGTCGGCCATTGTTTTTTAATCTGTATTTAGGAGTCGTCTGTTTGGGGGAGGCAGGCATTAATAAGGAGGCAAACCGTTTCGGGGATTACAAATATTGAAGGGCAACAAATCGAGGGGGAAGCAAGTTTCGAGTGGCGGCAAGTTATTCAAGCTCCGCCGTCATTTTTGAATTGATGTTCAGGGCCGGCCTGTCATAATAGGGTCGGCCGTTTGTTTTTTAGGCCAGCTGTTTGCTTTTAGGAAGTCCCCCTGTATTTGAAACTGCGTTTAAGGGGCAACCCCTTTTATAGGTCGGCCGTTTGTTTTTTAGGCAGGCCGATTATGAGAGGGACGGCCGGTCATTTTCAGGTCAACATTTGAGATAGGCCGGTCGTTTCAAGAAAGGTCATCGGTCATTGGGCCGTCATTTATATTTCCTTTTCGACTTCCGCGCCTAAAAAACAGAGCAAGCTTAAATCCCCCTTCCTCGCCCTTTCTCAATATCTTGAGACGAACTGAAAAACTTATAAAACCTTCCGTTCCCTGCCCATCCCCACAAAGATGATCAACGCCTTAATAGAACAACCGACCTTCATGGCTGCAGTGAACGAGGGTCCCCACCCTTTTTTTGCCTTCAGCTAAGTCCTCTCCGAAAAGAAATCGGAGATCGCGCCGTAGCACTCCTTGCTCTTGTCGATCATCACCCAGTGGCCCGCCCCCTTGACCTCCCTGTTGTTGATGTTGTTCTCAAAGATGAAATCCTTCGTCATATCAGGCGTGCTCTCGTCCCCCCAGATATATAATGTGTCGATATTAAGGGCGGCATACTCCTCCCCCGACCTCGTCTCCCCCGTGGCCGCAACGCAGCTCTTCCCCCAAGTTAAAAGAAGGCCAGGGTCCGACAGCGTAAGGCTCGCCAAAAACCTCCTGAAGACACCGCCCTCCCCCAGCCGGGAGACGATCACCCCGGAGAAGAACTCGAAAAAGGCCCCCGGGTCGTCGTATTCGAGGGTCAGAGATGTGGCGAACGTGTCAGCCCTAGTCAGGTTCCCCTCGATGTTCGCAAAGGCCTTGACCCTGCCCGTCAGCCTCTCCGATCCCGCCGCCCAAGTCCCGATTATCCCGCCCAGGGAGTGCCCCACGAGGTAGACCTCGGCGTCCTTGGAGATGCCCTCGATCAAATTTAGGAGGAGTTCCGTGGAGTCGGCCACCGTCTCAATACCTTTCCGGCTGGGGCTTGCGCCGAAGCCGGGGAGGTCGGGGACGTATAGGTTGAATCTCTCCGTTAGGGGCGAATCGAACGCCTCGGCAAACGACAGGCCCGACTCCCCGAAGCCGTGTATAAACCAGACGTCTCCAACGGCTCCCCCCTTCCCCGCCGCCCTCGCGTATCTTAAAAAGGTGTTGTCGTGAACCATTATCTCCATTATCCCCTCCCCCTTTATGCCTCATCCTTCAATATCTTTTCCAACAGCGACCCCACCCGCCCTATCGAATACTTTTCGGCCACATCAAAACCCCTCGCCACTATCGACTCCCTCAACTCGTCGTACTCGGCAAGTTTGATCACCCCCTTCGCTATCTGGTCGGGGCGGTGTACGTCGACGAAATATGAGTAATCGTGGGGGGTGTCAAAGGCGAGAAAGGGGGCAACCCTTGTCAGGATCGTAGGAGTGCCGGAGCTCATCGCCTCCACCGGCGGAAGCCCGAATCCCTCGATCTCCGTCGAGGCGGAGATGAGGATGTGGCTCTCCCTGTAGAGCTTGGAAATCTCGACCTCGTTGATACGCACCAAGAACTCATCCGCAATGTTCAGCTTTTTCTCCCCTTCAGGTATATCGGCAACGGATACTCGGGTGAAGTGTATCGGGATCCCATCGCCTTTGAGGATCCTCACCGCCTCGTTTATATCAGGGATCGCCTTGTAATCAATGTTGAAGTTGCCCACAGATACGATTTTCAACCTCTTTGAATAATTGAGCTTCTCCTTTTTGGAATAGAAAACATCTCTATTTATCCAGTTAGGAAGGAGGTAACAGTGGACGCCGTAGCTTTTCTCCACATCTTCCACGATGTGGGGGGATATGGCCATCTTCACGGTCGGCAAGCGGTAGAGTCCGTCCAGCCTCTTGAGGCTTTTTTTCCACCTCGATACCCTTGCCTTGTACCTGAGCCTGCTGGCAATCCCTTTCGACCTGTATTTTTCCGGTACGACCAGTCCCTCGATCCTCTTCAGGACGTGGGCCGGCTCGAATCCCTGCAGGAAGTGGAAGAGGGGAATCCCCCTTTTTTTGGCCACGGGCCAAAGCGTCTCCACGTCCCTCGGCGTCGTCACGACGATCGCGTCGGCCCCGGGGAAATCCTTATCCGAAAACGATGGCAATATCTCCGGCCTTATCTTCGATTCCCACTCCGCCTCCACTATTCTGCTGACGAGACGAACGTCGTGACCCAGGCTTCTCAAGAGCTCCACGTGCCAAACCATCACCTTGACCCCGCCGGTCATCCCCCAATACGTTATGGCGTAGACTATTCTCATAGGCGATCCATAAGGATTTTAACGATCCTCTCGGCGGCTCTGCCGTCCCCGAAGGGATTTTTGATGTTTTGAAACTTCCCGTACTCCGCCTCGTCTTCCACAAGCCTCACTACAGAGGCGATTATCTTTTTCGGATCGGTCCCCACGAGTACCGCCGTCCCCGCCTCCAACGCCTCCGGACGCTCCGTCACCTCCCTGATCAAGAGAACCGGCTTCCCCAGCGACGGCGCCTCCTCGCAGACGCCCCCCGAATCGCTGATGATGACCTTGGAGAGCTTCATCAGGTTCACGAAATCGAGATACGGCAGCGGATCGATCAGGCGTATCCCATCGACCCCCTTGAGGATCGCCACAGCCATCCTCCTGACGCTCGGGTTCGGGTGTACGGGAAAGACGATCCTGATGTTCCGGTTTCCCTCGACCAGCTCCCTCAAAGAGCGAAAGACTCTCTCCATCGGGGAGCCGAAGCTCTCCCTTCGGTGCATCGTCAAAAGGACAATGTTGTCCGCTTTTGGATCGAAACCGCCGAGGATGCCCGAATCGAGCTCTCTCGGTATCTTTAGGGCCTCGTTGAGGGCGTCAACCACCGTGTTCCCGGTAACAAAGATCGTCTTTTGGTCGACGTTCTCTTTTAGGAGGTTCTCCCTCGCCCTCTCCGTCGGGCAGAAGTTGAAGTCTGATATCCTCGAGATGAGGGAGCGGTTTACCTCCTCCGGGTACGGGTTGAGCCTGTCCCACGATCTCAACCCAGCCTCCACGTGGGCGACCTTGACCCCCTTGTAGCAGGCAGCAAGGGCGGCGGCGAAGGTCGTCGTCGTGTCCCCCTGGACGACAACGGCGTCCGGCCCCTCTTTATCGAGGATCGGCTCCATGCCGTTCAGGACCCCGGCGCAAACGGCAGATATGGACTGGCCTTCGGTCATAAGGTTAAGGTCGTAGTCGGGGGCGATGCCGAAGACGGCAAGCGTGTGGTCTAATATATCCCTGTGCTGCGCGGTCACGAGGACTCCGGCCTCAATCGATCCCGCCGCCCCCTCCTTTGCCTCCCTGATCACGGGAGCGAGCTTTATGACCTCGGGCCTCGTCCCCATGACGATCAAGAGTCTTTTAATTTTCACTACTCCTCAAAAAGATTGCCTAAACGACCGATCCATTCAATCACTTCCGTCTCTTATAGCAGATATCTCCTTTATATTCAAGTCAAAGGAATAAATCTCGAATTTACTTTTTCAGAACAATTATTCCCTTTGACTAAATGTATCGATATGATAATATTACAATTTATCGTTACTTCGATCGCTGTATTCAAAAAAAATGTCTGAAGCCTTAAAAAAATATCTGTTGAGACCGGATTTGAGAGACCTCTTCATGCTCGGGAATCTGGTCCTGCCGGCATATCTCGTAGTCGGCTCCGAAAAGACGGCGCTGATAGACGCCGGCATGACCTACATGGCCCCGAGATACGTTGAGGATATCGAAAACATCACAGGCATAGGGAAAGGCCCCGATTATCTCCTTTATACCCACTCCCACTTCGACCACATCGGCGGGACTCCTCATTTACTAAAAAGCTTTCCGGATATGGAAATCTGCGGGCACAAATATCTCTTCGAGGTCCTCGGGCGGGAGAAGTCGAGGGGGTCGATCGAAGATCTCAACAGGAAGATGTCCGGGAGGTTCGATCCCGAAAACGTCCTCAAGGAAGATGATTTCGACTTCAGCGTGATAAGGCCCGGAAGGGCGCTGGGCGACGGTGAAGTCATAGCCCTCGGCGGCGGTATTACGATCGAGGTAATACACACCCCCGGTCACACGAACGACAGTATGAGCTACTTCATCGACCACCTGAAGGCGGTCGCCACTGGGGAGGCGCTGGGAATCCCCCACGGCAGCGATCTATACGTCGCCCCTGAGTTCCTCTCGAGCTACGACGACTATATCGAATCGATCGAAAAGGTGCGCAAAAAAAGGCCCGAGATCATCCTCCTCGGCCACCAGATGATCATTCAGAAGGGAGAGATAGACAGATTTTTTGATAATGCAGTGAAGCACTCCTCTGAGCTCAAGGAGAAGATAAAACGCTACATTCAGGGAATGGGGCCTGACGTGGAATCCGTGGTCGAGACGATAAAGGAGGAAGAGTATATCCCCTTAAGGGAGGGGAAACAGCCGGAGGAGGCCTACCTCTTGAACCTGCGAGCCCAGGTAAGGCTTATCGCGAGAGAGCTTTCGAGGGACTGACGACCGACGGGAAATTCCTTTGACCTGTATTTTCCTTAACAACAAAGAAAAAAGGCGACTTTCACTGCGCCCCTGAAAAACTTTACCTGATTATAAAATGATAAATCGCCGACCGCCGCTATTATAAGCCCGAGCTTGCGCCCCGTTTTCGCCCTACCCCGCGCCCTAAATCACCATCCCCCTACAAAAAGCCAAACCATTAAAATATCGCTCCCACCCCCATAAACATCACCCATCCCCCCAAATAATAGACCGGCCCCCGTAAAAAAAGCCTTTTCCGTTATAAATCAGTCGCCCCTCCCAAGAAACGCCGCCCCCCCATAAAGAAACCAGCCCCTCAAAAAAACCGTTTCCGTCATGAATTGGCCTTCCCCACCAAAAATGCCATCTCCCCCAAAAAAGCCGACCCTACAAAAAAACTCTCCACTCCATCCCCTCCCAAAAAATATCACCCACCCCCCTTAAAAGATCAGCCACCCCCCCCGCTGCTATCCCACGTTTTCCGCCCCGACTATTTCCACGTCGAAGTAGCTGGACGTATCGGGCATGTCGAAGATCACGAGTATGAAGTTGATCGAGGTCTTGGGCCCCACCCTGGCGTTTGCGGGATTCACCTTTTTATTGAGGTCTTTGGTAATCCGGTCCTTGGGAAGGTTCATGAGCTCGCTTAGATTCAGGATGTTGCCGCAATACGACTGGGAGCTCTTGATGACTTTTCCTCCCTCATCATAGAGCTTCAGCATCACCCTTATCTGACCCTTAGGAATCTCTGAGGCGTTCAAGACCATGCCTTCAACCACAAGGATTTTTCCGGCCTGATTATTCTCCGTATAATAATGACTCAGCTTTGTCTCGTCAATCATCAGGCCGTCAAGGGGATTTTTAGTCCCCGCAAACATCTTTGTAAGGGATTCAAGGTCGAGCTTTCCTCCGCCCATTGCCTTGAATACAAAATATGCTCCCAGGGTTATGATAAGGACTATCAACAGGGCGACCATAAGGGGGCTGCGTCTCGACCGCTTCATCTTTGCCGAGGACAATCCTTCGGTCGGCTCCATCCCCAAGTCCCTGAGGGAATCGCCCCCCATATCCAGATCTAGTCCGCCTCCCATCCCGATGCCGCCCCCTACTTTGGATTCCGACTCGAACTCGAAAGCGGAATCACCGCCTCCCCCCAAAGGCGCCGAGAAATCGAAGCCCGATGGGTCTTCGTCTATGGTTGTATCACTGTCGCCGTCAAGGGAAGAGATGCCGAATTCGTCACTGCTGTCCAGGGAGAGATCATCGGATGAATCGTCGAAATCAAGATCGCTCCCAGCCGAATTGTCATCGAACGACAACCCATCGCCCGCGGCTGCTCCTCCTCCCCCGCCCTCTTTATCCAGATCGAGAGATTCATCGAAGTCCAGATCCCCCCCGCTGACCCGCCCCTCAGAATCGGACGAGTCGAGATCAAAGCTCATATCGTCAAGCCCTTCTCCTTCCAAGCCCGAATCTTCCATCCCTAATCCGAAATCTTCATCCCCTCCCCCAAGGTCGGCGCCGCCGCCGGCCTCCGAAGCGAAATCGTCCCCACCTTCAAACCCCGACAGATCGTCACCGAAGTCATCAGGAAGGGAATCCTCAATGCCGGCATTGCTGGCCTCGGGCCCAGGGACTTCAAATATTTCCTTGCATCGCGTGCATCGAATCTTTACCCCCCCCGGCTTCAATTTTTCATCGGGCAGGTTGAACTTCGTATTGCAGTGATCACATTGTACTATCATGAGATCCCTTCAATCGAACCAAAATAAAACCTCTTAGCTCAATGCAAATTATAGCACTATTCAAAAATTTTACAAGTAAAAACTTTAAATATGGTTACAAACGGAGTTAAAATCGGCCTTATATCCTTGAATTTCCTAAAAATTAACTGTATAATTAGTCGAAAATTACAGTAAAGGTTATCAATCAGGCGAGCTTTCTCTTCCTGACTCCGATATTATGAAAGATAGTCAAAAACGTAAAGACGTCCATACCAGACAGGACGAGCTGTTAACCATTAATGAAATCGGAAGGGCGCTGACATCAAGCCTTGATGTAAAAGAGATCCTCTCCATCATCATGCATCAGATAAGCGTCTTGATGCAGCCTAAAAACTGGTCCCTCCTTTTGATTGACGAAGATACAAACGAGCTCTATTTCGAGATTATAGTCGGGGATAACACGGAGAAAATCAAGGACTTAAGGCTAAAGATCGGGGAGGGAATCGCCGGATGGGTGGCAAAAAACGGGGAACCCCTTCTGGTTCCCGATGTGAGTCAAGACCCCCGCTTTTCTTCAAAGGCCGACAGGAAATCCGATTTCACAACGAAATCGATCATATGCGTCCCGGTAGTGAGCAAGGGGAAGATCCTCGGCGTTATTGAACTGATAAACTATTTTGACGACAGGGTCTTCAAGGAGGATGACCTCAAGATTCTGTCCATCCTGGCGGATTATACGGCGATAGCACTGGAAAACGCCCGATACTACGACATGGCGAAAAGGCTCATAATGACCGATGAGCTGACCGGCCTGTACAACTCGAGATTTTTACATCAGCTGCTTGACGGGAAGGGGGACCAACTCATAGGCCTGAGTCAGGTCTCCATGATTTTCATAGACCTGGACTACTTCAAAAATATAAACGACAAATACGGCCACCTGATGGGTAGCAAGGCGCTGCAGGAATTCGGGGAGCTTTTACATAAATCGTTGAGGAAGGAGGACATCGCCATAAGATACGGCGGAGACGAGTTTGTCATCCTGATTCCGAACGTCGAAAAATCGGAGGCCTACGAATTTGCAAAGAAGATCAGGAGCAAGCTCAAGAGGGAGCGGTTTTTGAAGGGTGAGGGGATCAACCTGAAGGTCACGGCGAGCTTCGGCATCGCCGCCATACCGGAAGACGCATCCAACTATCAGGAGCTCATAGGCGAGGCGGACAAGGCCATGTACCGGGTAAAAAATACGTTCAGGGACGGGATCGCCCTGGCAAAAACCACCTGGGTGAGCGACTATTAACGGGGGCCGGGCATTTGGAAGGGCCGGGACATTTTAGGGGGCAGGTCATCTCTGGGCCAGGACGTTAGGAAACTGGAGGATTATTGGCGGAGAGAGGAAAGAGGGCGAATCGAGGTGAGGGCTGGACGTTTAGGGGACCGGGAGCCTATTGGGAGACGGGGGGCGGGGGGCGGGGGGATTTTTTTTTGAACAAAAATCCGAAATTGTTGTCCTAAATTCAAGGTCGCCGGATTAAACATTACGTCTTTTAAAAAATACAGGCAATGAACGACATCGAATTCTACAAGATGAGCGGGGCGGGAAACGATTTCATCCTGATAGACAACCGGGAGGCCGTCTTTGATTTTGCCGACGTCCCCTTCGCCGTATCGAGACTCTGTAGGAGGAGACACTCCATAGGCGCGGACGGACTGATACTGATCGAGAACCCTGACGGCTCCGAGGTCGACTTCAAATGGCGGTTCTACAACTCCGACGGATCGGAGGCCGAGATGTGCGGAAACGCCGCCCGGTGCGCCGCCAGGCTTAGCTTCCTCCTCGGAATCTCGAAGAGGACCCTTTCCTTTCTCACCGGCGCGGGGGTCATCCACGCAAAGATACTCGAATCTGGGGGCGTCAGCGTGAAGATGACAGACCCGTCGGATCTCCGTCTAGAGGAGGAAATTGCATTGTACTCATACAATGCTGGCTCTAAGACCGGATTCGATTTTGTCGACACCGGAGTCCCCCACGTCGTTATCGATGCGGGGGATGATCGGGCCCTTTCGGGACTTGACATGGAAAAGGCGGGGAGCGAGGTAAGGTACCACGAAGATTTCAGGCCGGCGGGGACAAACGTGAATTTTGTCTCGCACGTAGATGGGAGCACCATAAGGATCAGGACATACGAGAGGGGAGTCGAGGGGGAAACGCTGGCGTGCGGGACGGGGGCCGTCGCCGCCGCGGTTATATCCCATCTAAAGGGGAAGGTCTCTCCACCCGTTACCGTAGTCCCAACGTCGGGGATCCCCCTGACAATCCATTTTGAGGCGGACGGTGATAAGATCGGCGAGGTATTCCTCGAGGGGGACGCCCGCCTTGTCTACAGGGGCTTTTTTAGCCCGGAGGCGCTCGACTGACGGTATCCATTTGAGGAAAGATTATCATAAAACCTTTAAATTTGATGGAGTTTAGATGATGTTCAAAGGCGCATTTACAGCTATAGTGACACCATTCAGCAAAGACAAGGTCGACTATGATCGGCTGGAGGAGTTGTTGGAGTTTCAGATCGGTGAGGGTATATCCGGCATCGTCCCGTGCGGGACCACGGGGGAGTCGGCCACCCTCTCCCACGAGGAACACGAAAAGGTCGTTGAGTTTGTGGTCAAGGAGGTCAGGGGGAGGGTCCCCGTCATCGCCGGGGCGGGATCGAACAGCACCGTTGAGGCGATAAGCCTCGTCTCCCACGCAAAGGCGGTCGGGGCCGATGCGGCCTTGGTCATAACCCCCTACTATAACAAGCCCACCCAGGAGGGACTCTACTTGCACTTTGCCGAGGTGGCAAAGAAGGCCGCTATCCCGATTGTCATGTACAACGTCCCGAGCCGAACCGGCGTAAACATGCTCCCTCCCACGGTGGCGAGGCTCTCCAAGATAAAGAGTATCGTCGGCCTAAAGGAGGCCACCGGCGATATGAAGCAGGTATCGGAGGTGCTGGAGTTTTCAGCGGACGGCTTTATGATCCTCTCCGGCGACGACTTCACCACCTTAACCCAGCTCTGCATCGGGGCGACAGGCGCCATCTCGGTCACGTCAAACGTGGCCCCGAAGGACATGAACGACATGATCATCTCATACCTCAACGGCGACCACAACCATGCAAAGGAGCTCCACTACAAGCTTATGCCCCTCAGCAGGGCGATGTTCTTCGAGACGAACCCCGTCCCGGCAAAGGCCGCCCTGGGGCTCATGAAGAAGATCAAGCCGGAGGTCAGGCTCCCACAGGCGCCGATGTCCGACGAAAACCTCAAAAAGCTGAAGAAGGTGATGAAAGATTACGGGTTGATATAGATATGGGAGGTCTTTCTGTCCTTCCCCTGTCTTGGCGATGGCAGGTGTAATTTGGTGCGTTGTTCAAAATCGCCCGTGTCGATTTCACAACCATCGATACTCAATTCAGCCAGGAAATGCTCCAGTTTTTTTAAACGCCTATAATATCTTTTGATCAAATTAAATACGCCCCGGCGCCTCGCGGCCCGGGGTTTTTCATTCCCTTTTCCATATAAATAAAGTATAATGTCTAAATAAAAGAGATTTTAGGAGCACTCATATGACGGGAGAAAAAAAGGGGAAGACAAAGCCGAAGTTTTCCTTTCTCTACTTCATTCTGATCGCACTTATCGTCTATCTGGCCGCAAGCCTCTTTGTGAAGCCGAAGGTCGAGGAGGTGGACTACAGCGAGTTTCTGAACTACGTCAAAGCGGGGAAGGTGGAAGACCTTAAGATCGGAGAGGAGACGATAACGGGTAAGTTTACCAAAGAGGTCGACGGGAAGGCCGAGAAGGTGGACTTCAAGACGACAAAGGTGGACGACCCGGGGCTCGTGCCCCTCCTGAACGAGAAAGGGGTCTCCTACGCGGGCAAGTTAGAGAACACGATACTCCTCCAGCTTCTCCTCTGGCTCCCCCTCTTCGTAATCCTCGGCCTCTTCTGGTACTTCATGATGAAAAGAATGGGGCGCGGGCCGGACTTCATGTCGGTGGGACGCTCCAAGGCGAAGATATACGCCGAGGATCAGGTAAAGGTGAACTTCACCGACGTCGCCGGCGTGGACGAGGCGGAAGAAGAGCTTACCGAGGTGATCGAGTTTCTCAAAAATCCCGGGAAGTTCCAGCGCCTCGGCGGCAAGATCCCCAAGGGGATACTCCTCGTGGGATCTCCCGGGACCGGAAAGACCCTCCTCGCGAGGGCGGTGGCCGGGGAGGCGGGCGTCCCCTTCTTCTCCATCTCAGGATCCGAGTTCGTCGAGATGTTCGTGGGCGTCGGCGCGGCAAGGGTCAGGGACCTCTTCTCCCAGGCCCAGGACAGGGCGCCGTGTATCATCTTCATAGACGAGCTGGACGCCCTCGGAAAGGCGAGGGGCCTAAATCCCACCGGCGGTCATGACGAGCGGGAGCAGACCCTAAACCAGCTCCTGGTGGAGATGGACGGGTTCGATCCTAGAAAGGGGCTTATCCTCATGTCCGCAACGAACCGCCCGGAGATACTTGACCCGGCGCTTTTGAGGCCCGGCCGGTTCGACCGCCACGTCTTGGTGGACAAGCCGGACAAGAAGGGGAGGCTCGAAATATTGAATATCCACTCGAAAGATCTCGTACTTGCGAAAAACGTTGACCTCGAAAAGATCGCGGCCAAAACCCCCGGCTTTGTGGGGGCCGATCTCGCCAACATCGCCAACGAGGCGGCGCTTCTGGCGGCAAGGGCGGGAAAGGAAGCCGTCGAGGACGGGGACTTCGACGAGGCGATAGAGAGGGCGGTGGCCGGCCTCGAAAAGAAGAACAGGCTGATGAACCAACAGGAGAAAGAGCGCGTAGCATACCACGAGGTGGGACACGCCCTCGTTGCGGCGAACCTCCCCGGGACTGATGCCGTCGAGAAGATATCGATAGTCCCCAGGGGGCTTGCGGCGCTGGGATACACCCTTCAGCTCCCCACGGAGGACAGGTACCTGATGACCGAGACCGAGCTGAAGAACAGGCTCGCCACCCTTCTGGGCGGTAGGGTGGCCGAGGAGATAATCTTCAAGGAGCCGTCCACCGGGGCGCATAACGACCTGATGAAGGCCACGGACATCGCCCGGAGCATGGTGACCGAATACGGCATGAGCGACAAGTTGGGGCTGGTTACCTTCGAGAGGGAGAGGGGGCCGTCATTTCTGGGGATCGGCGGGATGGAGGGGCCGAAGGAGCACAGCGACGACACATCAAGGGAGATAGACAAGGAGATCAGGCGGGTGATAGACGCCGCCTACGACACGGCAAAAAGAATCCTCACGAAGGAGGACAAGCGCCTGAAGCGAATGGCAAAGCGCCTCTTGGAGGTAGAGGTCCTGGAGGACGAGGAGTTGGTGAAGCTACTCGGCAAGGGGAAGAAGGACAATCGAGTATCTTAGAGTCACCCTTGGGGAGATGAGGGGAGGCACGCTTTTTACTAAACATTAATTCAAGGGGGGTTGTGTGGCCCCCCTATTTCATGGTGTAGAAATGGTAAACAAGGGAACCGCAACGATAGAGTCCCTCGCCTACGGGGGAAACGGCGTGGCGAGGCACAAGGGGAAGGTCTTATTCATCCCCTACACCGCCCCCGGCGACGTGGTATTTTTCGAGCTCACCTCCGAGAGGAAAAATTTCTCCTTCGCGAGGGCGCTGGAGATCTTGACGCCGTCGGAGGAGAGGGTTAATCCGGTATGTCCCCTGTTTACCCGGTGCGGCGGGTGCCAGTGGCAGCACGTCGGCTATGAGAGACAGCTCCTGGAGAAAAAAAGCATTGTGAGGGAGAGCCTTCTCAGGATCGCCGGTGTTGCCGGTGTTGATTTTACGGTGGATAACATAGTCAAATCGCCAGGGGAGTACGGCTACAGGGCGAGGGTTGACCTGAACTTCAAGGTTGTCGGCGGAGAGAAAAGGAGGTCAATTATCGTGGGGCATCTTGCCCCGAGGTCGAGGGAGATCGTCCCCCTCCAGGCGTGCCCGGTCCTCAGGCCGGAGATAGATAAAAGGCTCCAGGGGCTTCCCGACGCCCTCGGCCGCCTCGGCGTCCGGAGCGGCGGGGAGTTAAAGCTCGTCTCCGGGGAGGGCGGTGAGGTGGCCGCAGTGGTATACGTTCAGGGGTCTTTCGGCGGAGACAGGTCCGGCGTGGGGAAGTTTGCCGAGAGCCTCGAGCTCAAGGGGGCCGTTGTCATATTAAAAAAGGATGTGAAAAGGGGCGCCCTTGTCTCCGGGAATCCTACGGTCCATTACTCTGTCCCGGCGGGGGGGATCGACAGGAAGCTCAAGCTCTCCGCCGGTGGGTTCCTCCAGGGCAATCCTGCCGTGAACCGCCTACTGATATCGAGGCTCACGAAATTCGATTTCTCGAACATGAAGGTGCTGGAGCTATATTCCGGGGCCGGAAACCTGTCGATCCCGGTGGGTCTTTCGGGGGCGGAGCTTCTCGGGGTGGAGGAAAACCGCTACTCGGTGATGGACGCCCAAAAAAACGCCGGGCTCTTCGGGCTTGCCGGTGTGAAATTCCTGAAGGGTGACGCGGCGGATTCATTGAACAACCTTTTAAGGAATGCCAAGGGGGGAGGGAAGTTTGATGCTGTTATCCTCAATCCGCCCCGGGAGGGGGCCAGGGACGCGATCGATGGGATTGTCGATTTAAGGCCGGCCCACATCTTCTACATATCCTGCGCCCCGCCCACTCTCTCGCGGGACGTCGGGGAGCTTATCAAGGCGGGCTACCGGGTAAGGGAGGCGATCCCC
This sequence comes from Candidatus Zymogenus saltonus, assembly GCA_016929395.1. Lineage (NCBI taxonomy): Bacteria > Deltaproteobacteria > Candidatus Zymogeniales > Candidatus Zymogenaceae > Candidatus Zymogenus > Candidatus Zymogenus saltonus. The sequence continues at coordinate 2,447 of JAFGIX010000048.1, read as the reverse complement.
TTTGACATGTTCCCGCAGACCTACCATGTGGAGACGCTCTGTCATCTCTCGATATGACCGCGCCGTTCGTCTTTGCCGTTTTTAAAAGCGCGTCGGCGACATCTATTTGGCGATTTGCCGATTTGCCGATTGACGCCGCCGACGGCTTTGCTCTCATCTTCCTATTATCCGCCCCGTGGCGTTCCTGTGTTCGCGTACTATCGTTACGCAGAGTTTTTTGTATATCTGGTCGAACGTCATGGCCTTTTTTTCGATCTCCTTTATCAGCGCCTCGAGCGCCGACTTTACCGAGTCGATCTCGCTAATGATAGAGCGCTTCGAGTCCCTAACCTCGACGCCGAGGTCTTTTATCCTTTCTTCGAGCTTGACCTCGTTGTCGGCGGGCTTCGCCTCGATTGCGTTGAGCTTTTCGCCCGTCGTGGCGACCTCTTCCCCTTCCTCCTTCGGCCCGACGATGTTCTGGAGCTCCGCCCTCAGCTCCTCCAGGGCCGCCGTGATGTCGCCCAGCCCCAGGGCGCCCTCGATCCTCATAAGCGCCTCCTTGATCTCGGTCAGGTCATCCTCGGCGGGGGTTCTTTCCCCTTTCGCCTGGAGGGACGAGTTCATCTCCGTTATCTGGTTTGAGATAGCATTTAGCTTCGTCATGACAGGGTCCCCTTCGGCGGACGTTTCCGCCGGGACTTCCAAGCCGGCATTGACCACGTCCAACCCGCTTCCATCAGACTTACCTGCTTGTTCTCCTGAAGAGCCTTCACTTTTGCTTAAGGGGATACCCTCAACATCACTCATCAACTTGTAAAGCTCGGAAATCAACTCGATGAGAAGAAAAACATAATCCATTTTTAAATCTTCGTTTCTCATCATCGTTTTACTGGTTGACTCTGAGTATTTAGTCATTTTTCCCTCTTTTCCAAAGATTTTCTCCTTCCATTCCTGAAATCTACTCTGGGGAAATTTTTCTTTTTTATCACTCCAAGTTATACCCATTTTCTTTAGTACAGATTTAAGATTATTTAGAATATTGGAGACCCATTGGTAGATTTTTTTAGTCATTTGCTCCATCGTACCAAAGAGGTATTCGAGGCCCTTAATTGCAAGGGCAATTACTGCAAGAGCCGCCCCGATAATTGCTAAAATTTCACCCATATTTTCCTCCCATGTTTTGGTTTTTTGAGGGATTTAATTGAATTTACTGTTTGAGTTAGTACTTCTCCCCAAGGATACAATTCCCACCTGAGAAACCACTTCTCAGGGAAAATTTGATCTTCCAGTTCAATTATTGCAACTTTTGGGGGATAGTATTAAGGATATGAATAAACTAATTCTTTTAGGTGGGATTTTTTTGCACAAATAATACTATACAACTTTACTCATTTTTCTCATATTTCTCGCTTTCTGTTCTGTCTTTAACAATATCTGCCGCTACTTCACATCCACTGCTATCACCAAGGGCACACGCCTTTCTGAAGTCATCTTCTGCCTCGTCTAAAAGTGCTAACATTTTATATGCGCAACCTCTGTCGTAATAGAATCTTGCTCTGTTGGGATGCATCTTAATAACCTTAGTAAAACAGATTATTGCTTCCTCGTAGTTCCCCATATCGTAATAAGTCCATCCCATATAGTAGTACGACTCATCGGCCACCTCGTTGCCAAGCTCCAGTGCCATTTCAAAGTCCGCCAGCGCCTCCTTATACTGTGCCATCGAATAGTAGCAGTAACCCCTCAAGCTGTATGATCTTTCGTGTTTGGGATCAACGGCAATGGCCTTGTCCAAACACTCTATCGCCTTGCCGTAAATATCATCATCGGAGTACGCTTTCCCTTTTTTGTACCAGCCCTCGGCAGTCTTCGGCTCGTCCGGCACGCCGCAGGAGGTTCCCAAGAGAAACGTAAACGCGAGCGCGGTGGCCAGAACGGCGGCAGATATTTTTACGGCCGCGATTAACTCTCTCTTCCTTTTCAGCTTCATCGCCTCATCCCCCGTGAGATTAGTTGTTTTGAATAATAGTATCCGGTTTCTTAAATCTTGTCAATGGAAATTTTGACGGGCCTAAATAAATATGAAGATGTTGGCTATAGATACAATTCCCATCTGAGAAACCACTTCTCAGGGAAATCGTTATCTTCCGAGTAAATTATCGCAGTTTTTTATGGGAAATATTAAAGATATGAATGGTAAATATTTTTACGAAGTAGATTTTTAGCAGTTTTTTTATTTGCTTCTTATTTTTTCTCTTCCTTCATTTTCTTCATTCTGTATTCGTACATATCCTCTGCTCTTATGCATCCATCATATTCACCAAGGGCACATGCTTCTCTATAGTCCTTTTCTGCCTTATCAATAAGGTTAAGATTATAGTAAGATGCACCTCTCTTGTAATAGTATTCTGCTATTTCTTTATTAATCTCAATCGCATTTGTAAAACTAGTTACTGCTTCTTCAT